>CAIVDH010000366.1 GCA_903904635.1 uncultured Burkholderiales bacterium
CGCCAGCCACCCGCGCGCAGCATGCCATTCCATCATCACCATGAAACTGGCCAGCAGACCACTGATAGCAATACCCACACCGGGACCGGCATAAATGATGCCGCCAGCTGTGGGTGCATTTAATTTGGCCAGGTGTGCAAGGCACCAGCTGGATGTATAGACAAATGCTACTGCAGTAACGATGCCTGCAAAAAAACGTAACCAGGGCCAGCCTGCAGCCCAGTCTGCCGTCATGAGCGCTGTCAATAAGGATGTAGCAACCAGACCGCCACGTACCATCATTGAACTGTTAATGGGTTTTAAGCGCCAGCGTGACCAGATCTGCGGTTGCAGGGTGCAAAGTATGGCGCCCAGTAAATAGCCCAGATAATTTGCGCTTGCCAGCCAGCTTGCCTGCGGCAGATCAATTAAATGATCATGCAACATCATTGGCATTAAAGGTGTAAATGCAAAGCGGCCTATGCCCATGGCCACTGCCAGAGAAAACATGCCGGCTAGTACGATGGTCACAACAGATTTTGATGAGGTGGCGGGTACTATGCCGATGATTTTTTTATTTGTGGATGACATTTTTTACTGGCCGGCTAAATAGAGATCAGCCAGTTCTGTTTATGGTTACTGCGATTGTAGTCTGATTCGTGTATCTGGCTTTTGCTTTGACGAAGATGTCTGGTGACGTATCTTTGTATGCGTAAGTTTGTGTACTCACAAGTACTGGCTATTTGGCTCAATTAAGCTGGAACGCGTTATCTCGTTAGCGTAACAGTAAGAGCGCTCTTAATTCGGGGAGGCAGATGGAACAGCTTTGTAATGAAAAAATAAACGTGATGCGGTTACCACGCGAAGAAATATTTTTGTTTCCACGTAATGGTGATGCATGCGAGCAGTATCCCTCAGCTGAGCAGCCGCGCGCTTTTAAAGCATGGTTTGAACGTGAAGGTTATATTTTGGTTCGCGGCGCAGTATCGGAAAAATTATGTAAAGCTGGGGTGCAGGCATTTCAGCAAGAAGTGCTACATGATCGCAAAGGATTTTTTGAGCGCCATGCTTCGGGAAGATATGAGCGCCATGTACTGACCGAATCTGGATTCATGAAATATCCCATCATGAATCTGCAAGATTTATCAGAGAAGAAATATCCGAAATTCAGAAAATTCGCACTGGATTTGCTGACGCAAAAAAATATACAGCGCGCGATCCATATTTTATTTGATGAGCCAGGACGCATGGTCCATACCATGTACTTTGATGGCAATCAGACGACCTGGGCGCATCGCGATGGCCACTATATCGACTCCCAGCAAGAGGGCAAGATGATAGGGGTGTGGGTAGCGGCGGAAGATATTCATCCGGATGCAGGACGATTTTTTATTTTGCCGCGCAGTCATCGATCTGCTGTGCCGGGTGAGTTGTGTGACCCTAACAGTACCGACTATAAGCTGCGGATGGCAGACTTTGTCCGTGATGGACCGCTGGATTGTATCTCGCCTCTATTACGCAGAGGCGATATGCTGATGTGGAATTCACAGATCATTCATGGCAGTTTGCCGACTGCAGATTTGCGTTATTCAAGGCGATCTTTTACTGCGCACTATGTGCCGGCTTCGCATAAATTTCAGTGGAATGTCAAAGAAGCAGCATCAAAGCGTAATGTGATTATAAATAATACGGAGGTGGTTTTGCATCGTGATGAAGCCAGCTGGATCGGGCAGTTACGTAATGCTGTGCGTGACTATCTGCCCGGTTTGTATGGCGTAGCTGTTGCGTGGAAAAAAAGAGGCAGGACGAATTAATTAGCTAATCAATTTTTCGGGTACTGCGTTTGCACGTACCAGTAACGATATAGATTTTTTTGTTGTCTTTCAAATCCAGCCATTGTTTGAATTGGCCGTTGCTGCGATCTAGTGTGAAATGCTCACCCAGGATTGCTACGCCATAGCGCGAAAACAAGGCTGGGCGGCTGACTTCGATGACGGCATTGTCAATTTTTAATGTGCCCTTGCGATTGGTTGAGATTGCATACTCACCGGTGTACCAACCGGTGTTTTCGTCAAAGTCTGCACCAGCTGCCAGAGTCATGCGACTAGTCTCTGGTGGCTGACCTAAGCCATTGACTGGACGCGCGGCTTCAACATCGCATACCACCTCAATTTTGCCGCTGTTATTGTTGGCAAATTCATCTATGGCTTGATGGCCGCCGAATTTGATCAGACCAGTTACTTGCGCAGTAATTACTAGCACGGTAGCGATTATCACAAAAAGTAAAAATACAATCGCCTTTTTCATTGTTGGTGGTCTCCGTTTAGCGTTCTTTTATAGTTATCGAAATACTTATGCCAATTGCTGCTGGACGTGCTTGAGCAGACCTTCGCTGGCATCTTCTATCAAATCCAGCACGTATTCGAATCCTGCATCGCCATCATAGTATGGGTCGGGTACAACCGGTGCTTCAAATTTTATGCAAAATTCAGTCAGGCGGCGAAGCTTGCGTGCGTAAGCAGGAGGGCAGCGTGATTCTGCCAGTGCCAGATTATCCCAATCCATCGCCAGCAGTAGGTCGAATTGAGTAAAGTCTGCATCATTGTGTTGGCGGGCTCTGAGTGCAGAAAGATCGTAGCCGCGTTTTGCAGCATGCTGCTGGCTGCGTGTATCCGGTGCTTTACCGGGATGATAGTTGTGGGTTCCTGCTGAGTCTATGCTTACTTGAGTGGCCAATCCGGCGTCTGCTACGCGCTGCCTGAATACGCCTTCTGCCGTGGGACTGCGACAAATATTACCCATGCAAAGAAAGAGCACGCGATAGCGGGGAGGGGGTGAATTTGTCATGGTTAGGTCTGTAGGCAGTAATTATGCGCTAATCTGCTTGGGATTTTTCGGTCTATGATGCCATGAATTATTAATCATGCCGATGCTTTCGGCGTAAACCGGGGACTGGTATGACGATCTCTGTAACGACACCCAATGCGACATTGTCGACTGCGCCTGAAAATCCTGCTCAATCTCGCCGCCGCATAAAAGCGATTTTGGTCGGTTCCATCGGTAATCTGATTGAATGGTATGACGTATATGCCTACTCGGCCTTCGCATTATATTTTGCGCCTTCATTTTTTCCCGCCAGTGATCCGGTTGCGCAGCAGCTTTCTGCTGCGATTGTTTTTGCTGCGGCCTTTGTGATTCGTCCGGTTGGCGGCATTATTTTTGGCTGGGTTGCCGATCGATTGGGGCGACGTCGTGCATTGATGATCTCTGTATTGTTAATGTGTTTTGGTTCTTTACTCATTGCGGTTAGTCCGACCTATGAACAAATCGGTGTGGGGGCAACGGCGATACTGATTACAGCGCGGCTC
>CAIVDH010000367.1 GCA_903904635.1 uncultured Burkholderiales bacterium
ACTGCAATCACAAACTGCTTTGCAAAAAAATCTGCAAACGAACAAACATCACGGGGTAGCAGCATGAACGCGGTTATTCCTATCAAGCCTGCCGGTGGTTGCACAGACGCCCCTGTATTGCGCGAGCGTGGTCAGCGCGAAGTGTTTTGTGGCCTGACTGGCATCATCTGGTTACATCGCAAAATTCAGGACGCCTTTTTTCTGGTCGTTGGCTCGCGTACCTGCGCACACTTAATACAGTCAGCCGCTGGCGTGATGATTTTCGCCGAGCCGCGTTTTGCTACGGCCATTATTGATGAGCGCGATCTGGCCGGTTTGGCCGATGCGCATGCTGAACTCGATCGCGTGGTCAAGCGTCTGCTGGAACGTCGCCCGGATATCAAGATGCTGTTTCTGGTCGGATCTTGCCCTTCAGAAGTGATCAAGCTTGATCTTTCGCGTGCAGCTGAGCGGCTGTCGAAAGAATTTTTACCTAATGTGCGCATCCTGAATTATTCAGGCAGTGGCATCGAGACGACTTTTACCCAAGGTGAGGATGCGTGCCTGGCTTCACTGGTGCCGCAATTACCGGCAGCTGCGGCCGATGCTGCACCTTCGCTGATGGTGGTGGGTACATTGCCGGATGTGGTGGAAGATCAGTTCGCAAGACGCTTCAAAGAAATGGGCATTACGAACATACAGTTTTTCCCGCCTCGCAATTCGCACACATTACCGACAGTCGGCGCGAACACACGCTACTTATTGGCACAACCATTTTTAGGCGACACTTCGCGCGCACTCGAAGAGCGCGGCGCTAAATTATTAAGCGCACCGTTTCCGTTTGGCGTAGAAGGTACAACAGCGTGGATGCAAACAGCGGCCAACGCATTTGGCGTCACGCAAGAAAAATTTGATCAGGTCACCATGCCGGCGCGTGAACGCGCAACACGTGCATTAGAAAAGCATCGTGAGCAGTTGGCTGGTAAGCGCATATTTTTCTTTCCTGATTCGCAAATGGAAATTCCGCTAGCGCGCTTTTTATCGCGCGAGCTGGGCATGAAGCTTACTGAAGTAGGCACACCTTATTTGCATCGTCAGCATCTTGCCCATGAACTGGCGCTGCTGCCAGCCGAGACACAACTCTCCGAAGGTCAGGACGTAGATAAGCAACTTGATCGTTGCCGCGCTGCCCAGCCAGACATCGTGGTCTGCGGATTAGGCTTGGCTAATCCATTGGAAGCAGAAGGCTTTACCACTAAATGGGCGATAGAACTGGTGTTCTCTCCTGTGCATGGTTACGAACAAAGTGCCGATCTGGCTGAACTTTTTGCACGACCATTAGTGCGTCGTCAAAAGATCGTACGGGAGGCCGTATGCAGCTGACACTCTGGACATATGAAGGCCCGCCACATGTGGGCGCCATGCGCGTGGCTACTGCCATGGAAGGCGTGCACTATGTATTGCATGCACCGCAGGGCGATACTTATGCAGACTTGCTCTTCACGATGATAGAGCGTTTGCCTAAACGCCCACCGGTGACTTACACCACATTTCAGGCGCGCGATCTGGGCTCTGATACGGCTGAGTTATTCAAGACCGCAGCACGCGATGCATATGAAAGATTTGCACCGCAAGCCATGATGGTGGGTTCATCTTGTACGGCTGAGTTAATACAGGACGATCCGGGTGGACTTGCCAAAGCACTGAACTTACCTATACCAGTTGTGGCACTTGAATTGCCTTCGTATCAGAAAAAAGAAAACTGGGGCGCGTCCGAAACGTTTTATCAGATGGTGCGTGCGTTGGCCAAGCCGCGTACTGAAGTACGCACTGAGCGTGCTGCCGGTGACAAACCCATCTGCAACATCATCGGACCGAGCGCACTAGGCTTTCGTCATCGTGATGACCTGCGTGAAATCGTGCAGCTATTGGAGCGCATGGGTGTGCAGATCAATGTGGTGGCGCCATTAGGTGCCACACCGGCAGATCTGGCGCGTTTAGCCGATGCAGATTTCAACGTGATGATGTATCCGGAAATCGGTATGCAGGCCGCCGGCTGGATGCAGCGCAATCTCGGTTTGCCCTGCACAAAAATTATTCCTATCGGCGTGCAAGCTACGCGCGAATTCATCGCCGAAGTTGCAGAGCTCGCCGGCCTTGATGTTGATGCAGCGCTGGAAGATGCCGGATCGCGCGCACCATGGTATTCACGTTCAGTGGATTCCACCTACCTGACTGGTAAGCGCGTATTTGTATTCGGCGATGCGACCCATGCGATCGCTGCTGCCCGCGTAGCCTCGGAAGAATTAGGTTTTGAAGTAGTTGGCCTAGGCACTTACAGCCGCGAGTTTGCGCGTGAAGTGCGAGAAGCCGCAAAAAAATATGGCATCGAAGCGCTGATTACGGATGACTATCTCGATGTAGAAGAAAAAGTCGCCGAGCTGCAGCCTGAGCTGGTACTGGGTACACAAATGGAACGCCATATTGCCAAGCGTCTGGGTCTGCCGTGTGCAGTAATTTCTGCGCCCGTGCATGTACAAGATTTCCCAGCGCGCACCTCGCCGCAAATGGGATTCGAAGGTGCCAATGTGTTGTTTGACACCTGGGTGCATCCACTGATGATGGGTCTGGAAGAACATCTGCTGACCATGTTCCGCGGCGATTTTGAATTTCATGATGGCGCGGCCGCATCACACTTGGGCCGTAGTAGCGCACCAAAGCCTGCAACACCTTCAACACAAGATTTGGAACAAGTCATTGTGCCTGCTGCAGCCATGGCGACAGCGGCCAATACAGACGGTGCCGCAGCAACATGGGCCCCGGAAGCAGAAAAAGAATTATCCAAGATCCCATTCTTTGTCCGTGGCAAAGCGCGCAGAAATACTGAGCGCTATGCAAAAGATCTGGGCGTGCCGACCATCACCATTGAGACCCTCTATGATGCCAAAGCTCACTTCGGCCGCTGAGAGCGCGCAGAAAAATTCCGCCAGCACGCCGCTGGCGCGGGTGGTGATCGTCACGATGGACAATCATCTTGCCAGCGCCGCTGAACGAGCCAATCGTCTGCTGGCCAAGAGTATGCCGGGCGTGGTCTTGTCCGTGCATGCGGCATCAGAATGGGCGGACGACAAAGCCGCGCTTGCGCGCTGCATCGCCGAGATAGAGCAGGGCGATCTGATCATCGCCTCCATGCTGTTCATGGAAGATCATTTTTTACCGGTATTACCTGCATTAAAAGCGCGTCGTGATGGTTGTGATGCGATGGTTTGCATCATGTCAGCTGGTGATGTGATGAAGCAGACCCGCATGGGTCGCTTCTCCATGGACGGCACCACGCGCGGACCGATGGCGTTTTTGAAAAAACTGCGCGGCAAAAGCGCAGAAGGCAATAAATCAGGTGCCACCGCCGGTGCGCAACAAATGAAAATGCTGCGCCGCTTGCCCAAGCTGTTGCGCTTCATACCGGGCACCGCGCAAGATGTGCGCGCCTATTTCCTTACACTCCAATACTGGCTGGCCGGTTCAGAAGAAAATATCGCCGGCATGGTGCAGCTGCTGCTCGATCATTACGCTGATGGTCCACGCAAAATATTGCGCGGCAAAGTCAAAATTTTGCCACCGATAGAATATCCGGAAGTGGGCCTGTATCACCCGCAGATGAAAGGTGCCGGCGTTAATAAAGGCATGTCGGATCAGATCGATAAATTACCTGCAGTAGCAACCGCAGGCAAGAACGGTACGGTAGGCGTATTGCTGATGCGCTCATATCTGTTGGCAGGCAATGCTCGTCACTATGATGGCGTGCTGGCCGCATTCGAAGCGCGTGGTTTGTCGGTCGTGCCCGTATATGCAAGCGGGCTCGATGCGCGGCCTGCAGTTGAACAATTTTTTATCAAAGACGGTCATATCAAAGTTGATGCGGTCGTTTCGCTCACCGGTTTTTCTTTAGTAGGCGGACCGGCTTACAACGACTCCAAAGCTGCAGAAGAAATGCTGGGCAATTTGGGCGTGCCTTATCTGGCTGTAACGCCTGTTGAATTTCAAACGCTGGAGCGCTGGGCTGCATCCGAGCGCGGTCTGTTGCCTGTCGAGGCAACCATGATGGTGGCCATACCTGAGTTAGATGGTGCAACAGGTGGTTTAGTATTTGGCGGTCGCAGCGATGCAAACGGCGAAGCCTGCACAGGCTGCAGTCGCGCCTGCACTTTCCCGCAAGCTGACAATGCGCAAGACATGCAAGTCTGCAGCGAGCGCGCCGATATGCTGGCCGCACGCGTGGCCAAACTGATCTCGCTGCGCCGCTCCAAACGCGCCAATCGCAAAGTCGCCGCCATACTGTTTAACTTCCCGCCCAATGCGGGTAGCACTGGCACCGCCGCTTTCTTAGCCGTATTTGAATCGCTCTTCAACACACTGGCTGCGATGAAGCGTGCTGGATACACCGTTGATATGCCGGCAGATGTGGATGCACTGCGTAATGCGATTTTGCACGGTAATGCTGAGCGCTACGGTTCGCATGCGAATGTGCATGCCACCATATCGGCGGATGATCATGTGCGGCGTGAAAAATATCTGAATCAAATTGAAGCGCAATGGGGCCCGGCACCGGGTAAACATCAAAGCGATGGCCGCAGCATTTTTGTACTGGGCGCGCAATTCGGTAATGTGATGGTCGGCATACAGCCAGCATTTGGTTCCGAAGGTGA
>CAIVDH010000368.1 GCA_903904635.1 uncultured Burkholderiales bacterium
AGTCATCGGGATGCACGGTCACACCAGCGATGACAATTTTTATTCCTACTTCGCCCACCCCCTTGCGTATGCTGCGCTGAGGATGAGCTGCCAGGGCTCTGACACCTATGTCGCACTGATTAATTTCATCTGAATCTCTTACGCAACCATGAACAATGATTCCGCTCCAACCGTTTTTTTCAGCCAGCACAGCCAGATTGCCACCTACCAGCGCGCATCGCAGACTACCGCCACCATCAATCACTAATACCCGCCCTGCACCAGGTGTTTCAAGAGACGAACGCACCAATACATTGTCTTCAAAAACCTTAAGCGTGGCGGCCGGACCGGCAAAAGCTATACGCTTGCCGAAATGCTGGAATACGGGTGGTAGCACTGCGAGGCTGCCATCGGCGAGTTGGTCTTCGTGCGCATCACACAGATCGCAAGTTGCAAATTTCATCGCTTGATCTCCTCTTTTGAATGTCGAAGTCATGATTGTAGCCAAGGTCATGGCGTAAAAAAAACCGCCTGCAAAATCTGCAGGCGGCGCGAGATCACGATTCACAATAAAAAAATCAGCTGGTTTTTGTAAAGTTCAGTTCAGCACCATTGACGTCAATCGCTATCGTGTCTTTCGGACCAAACTTACCTTGCAAGATAGCCTTGGACAACGGGTTTTCCAATTCCTGCTGAATAGCACGCTTGAGTGGCCGCGCACCATAAACAGGATCGTAACCAGCCTCAGCCAGTTTTTTAAGCGCCGCATCGGTAATGGTCAGTCCTATGTCCATCTTGGCCAGACGCTTCTCGAGTATTTGCAACTGTATGCGTGCGATAGAACCAATGTGTTTGTCATCAAGCGCATGGAACACCACAATTTCATCTATACGATTAACAAATTCAGGTCGAAAATGCTGACGCACTTCCGCAAGCACAGACATTTTTACCAGCGCCGGATCACTTTCTTCCATGGCTTGTATTTTGTGTGAACCGAGATTGGAAGTCATGACGATGACGGTGTTTTTAAAATCAACCGTACGACCTTGTCCATCTGTCATGCGTCCGTCATCAAGTACTTGCAACAAGACGTTAAACACATCCGGATGCGCTTTTTCGATTTCATCCAACAGAATCACGCAATAGGGTTTGCGGCGCACCGCCTCTGTCAGATACCCACCCTCTTCATAACCTACATAGCCAGGTGGCGCGCCGATCAGCCGGGCAACTGAATGCTTCTCCATGAACTCACTCATGTCAAGACGTATCAGCATTTCTTCGGAATCGAACAAGAAACTTGCCAATGCCTTGGTGAGCTCTGTCTTACCTACGCCAGTGGGTCCCAGGAACATGAACGAGCCGTAAGGACGATTCGGGTCAGACAAGCCCGCACGTGAGCGGCGGATTGCATCAGATACGGCCACAATCGCTTCATGCTGACCCACTACGCGCTTATGTAGCTCTTCTTCCATCAACAATAATTTTTCGCGCTCACCTTGCATCATCTTGGAAACAGGAATGCCGGTTGCACGTGATACGACTTCAGCAATTTCTTCAGCACCGACTTGGGTACGCAATAGTCTTGGCTTGCCGGCAGCACTTTCACCTTTATCAGCTTGCTTGAGCTGGGCTTCGAGCTCAGGCATGCGGCCATACTGTAGCTCTGACATTTTTTGCCAGTCACCCTTACGGCGCGCGTCTTCCATCTGCAGGCGCGTCTTTTCGATGGCCTCTTTGATGTGCTGACTACCCTGCACGGCTAATTTTTCGGCTTTCCAGATTTCTTCCAGATCGGCATATTCACGCTCAAGCCGGATGATCTCTTCTTCAATCAGGCCGAGTCGTTTTTGTGATGCTTCATCTTTTTCTTTTTTGATCGCTTCGCGCTCAATTTTCAGCTGTATCGTTCGGCGGTCCAGCTTATCCATGACCTCGGGTTTGGAATCAATTTCAATTTTAATTTTTGATGCAGCTTCGTCTATGAGATCGATTGCTTTATCGGGTAAAAAACGATCTGTGATGTAGCGATGCGATAGCTCAGCTGCCGCAACGATGGCAGGGTCAGTGATATCAACACCGTGATGGACTTCGTATTTTTCCTGCAAGCCGCGCAAGATAGCAATGGTTGCTTCTACACTGGGCTCGTCGACGATAATTTTTTGGAAGCGCCGCTCCAGTGCAGCATCTTTTTCTATGTATTTGCGGTATTCATCCAGCGTGGTCGCACCCACGCAATGCAGCTCGCCTCTGGCTAATGCAGGCTTTAGCATATTGCCTGCATCCATAGCGCCGTCTGCTTTGCCAGCACCAACCATGGTGTGCATTTCATCGATAAAGACGATAGTCTGGCCAGCATCTTGCGAGAGCTCTTTCAAAACCGCTTTCAGACGCTCTTCGAATTCACCACGATATTTTGCGCCCGCGACTAGAGCAGCCATGTCGAGCGAGAGTACGCGTTTGTTTTTCAGGCTATCAGGCACTTCGCCATTGACGATACGCTGCGCCAGTCCTTCCACAATTGCGGTCTTGCCCACACCAGGCTCACCGATCAGTACTGGATTATTTTTTGTGCGACGTTGCAGAACTTGTATCGCACGACGGATTTCATCATCGCGCCCTATGACAGGATCAAGCTTGCCTAGCCGCGCGCGCTCGGTCAGATCCGTGGTGAATTTTTTCAGTGCCTCGCGCTGACCTTCAGCTTCTTGAGAATCTACATGCGCGCCACCGCGTACCGCTTGCAATGCTGTTTCCAGCGATTTGCGGGTCAGACCATTTTCGCGGGCGAGTTTGCCGGCTTCAGATTTATCATCCGCTAGCGCCAGCAAAATCATTTCACTGGCAATGAACTGGTCACCATGTTTTTGCGCTTCCTTGTCAGCCAGATTTAACATGGCTGTGAGCTCGCGCCCGACTTGCACCTCACCACCAGCGCCACTAACCTTAGGCAATCGATCCAGCGCGCTTTTAAGGCCTGCTACCAGCCCACCAATATTGACGCCAGCACGCTGTAGCAGCGAACGCGCGCCGCCATCTTCCTGATTAAGCAAGGCAACCAGCAAATGAACCGGGTCGATGTATTGATTGTCATTACCAACGGCCTGACTTTGTGCGTCGGCGAGTGCTTCTTGCAGCTTGGTAGTAAGTTTATCGATTCGCATGGAAATGGCTCCGGAAAATTCAGTCTGAAGTCATTATTGGGCTAAACAACCAGATTTCAAGTTCCAGAACTATTTGAAGCCCATTGCGTTAGGCCGCTAGCATGCGCCATGTCGCTAGTCCGGCGATACAAAAAACGATCGAGCCCAACAGGTGTAGGCCACTATGAGCCAGCGCCCAGAGATATTCGCTGCGCTGTATGAGCAGCATGGCTTCGGCTGAAAAAGTAGAAAAAGTAGTCAGTCCACCCAAAAATCCGGTAACAATCAATAAACGCCATTCTGGCGATAAAGCCGGATAGTTTTGGAATACGCCGACAGCAATACCAATCAGATATCCCCCACCCAGATTGGCCAGTAAAGTTCCAAGTGGAAGATTGATTAAAACAGAATTAAGCCAGATAGACAGCCCCCAGCGCAGCCAGGCACCGACACTTGCCCCGACACCCACAGCAATGAAACTCAACGTGCCCATTTTTGTATAGCTTCATCATCAGACACACGGGCATCAACCCAACGCGCACCCTGCGGTGTTTGTTCTTTCTTCCAGAACGGCGCATTTGTTTTCAGATAATCAATAATGAATTCGCAAGCAGCAAAGGCCTCGCCCCGATGAGCAGAGGTAACAGCAACCAGTACGATTTGATCAAGTGGCTTTAAAGGCCCTACCCGGTGAATCACCAACGCATCAAACAAATCCCAGCGTGCCTTGGCTTGTAATACGATATCTTCAAGCGCTTTTTCGGTCATGCCGGGATAATGTTCCAGCTCCATTTCAGCGACCTGCTCACCATCATTTAAATCACGCACCACACCAACGAAATTTACAATCGCACCTACCTTGGGCGTATCGGCGCGTAGCTGCGCAATTTCAGTGGTGAGATCAAAATCCTCTGTCTGTACACGAATTGCCATAGTCATCCCGTAAAAATCAGCCGCCAGTTACAGGAGGAAAGAAAGCCACTTCACAGCCTTCTGTAAGAGGCGCGTCGTTCAAAGCCATGACCTGATTACAGGCCATGCGCACAGCGCGTCCTTCTGCTAACGATGCAGCCCAGACACCACCACGTTGACACAAAAAATCACGTACCTGACCGACTGTTTGCACGTCAACTGGCAATGTTATGGATTCCTGTGAGGTGCCAACTGCTTCGCGCAGGCTGGCAAAAAATCGGCATTGTATCTGCATGGCTTAGTTCATTAACTCTGTAAAAGGAATAAACCGGACTGTATCACCGGGTGTAATCGCCACGCCCGGCGGATTATCCACCAACCCATCTCCCCAGACGGTGGATGTCAACACGCCTGAGCTCTGATTCGGGAACAGGTCCAAACCCTGCTTATCATTCAACCTGACACGTAAAAATTCATTGCGCCTATCTGGCTTGACCCAACTAAAGTCTGCACGCATAGAAAACGATTTAGGTGGCGACACGGTAGCGCCCTGCAGCGCATGAATAAAGGGGCGCACGAACAGTAAAAAGGTGACAAAGCTAGAAACCGGATTACCAGGCAAGCCAACAAAAAAAGTCTCGCCAGGTAATTGGCCGCGTCGAACACTGCCAAACGCCAACGGCTTGCCGGGTTTAATCGCAATCTGCCACATATTCAAACTACCTTCTGATTCGACTGCAGGCTTGATATGGTCTTCTTCACCAACAGACACACCACCGGACGTCAAAATCAAATCATGCCCAAGTGCAGCGCGTCTGAGCGCATCACGGGTTGCATCCAGCGTATCAGGCACATTACCTAGATCAGTTACGTCACAACCCAGCTGCTGCAAAAGACCACGCAACATGAAACGGTTAGAGTTATAAATAGCGCCGGGCTTCAAAGGCTCACCAGGCATGGTTAATTCATCACCAGTGAAAAATACCGCCACCCGCAATTTACGTAATACAGGCAACATTGCCAGACCAACTGAAGCAGCAAGACCCTGCTCTTGCGCCCTCAAGAGAGTGCCTGCAGCCAAGATCACACTTCCGGACTTGATATCTTCCCCTGCCCTACGTATCCACTCGCCAGATTTAGGGCTATGGCGCACAGTGACTTTGCTACCTGATTCATCCGGCTCACATTGCTCTTGCATCACCACGGCATCCGCGCCTGTTGGTATGAGGGCACCAGTAAAAATACGCGCAACAGATCCTTCTGCAAGTGGATGGCCGACATGCCCAGCGGGTATGCGCTGGCTAACAATAAGCAGCGCATTGCCAGCTACACATTCAGCAGCGCGCACGGCATAACCATCCATCTGTGTATTATCCATAGGCGGCACATTGATCTGCGAAATCTGATCTTGTGCCAGCACACGCCCATTCGCCTCTATGGTTGGAATAGACTCGGCTTCAGTCACCGGTTTTACTGCTTGCAATAAAAAATTTAGCGCTTCAATCACGCTCAACATTGGCTTTTTTGTTGTCATATTTTTTGCCAGTAAATACTACTTAAAATGCAAAAATCAAAGGCCAGTATGGCTGGCGATAAAATTCTTAACCTGATCCACATCTGCGGACATAACTTCAAAACGCTGAGGAAGCAACTCTATATTTTCAAAACCGGCAGGACGTTTTGCGTCTAATCCCAGAGCTTCGCGTATGGTTTCATTGAATTTGGCAGGCAAAGCAGTCTCCAGAACAATCATGGGAACACCAGGCTCAATATACTCGCGCGCCACTTTAATACCATCGGCAGTATGCGTATCAACCATCAACCCATGTTTTTTATACAAATCACGAATCGTATGCAAACGATCTGCATGTAACGACCTGCCAGATAAAAAGCCGTATTGGGCAATTTTGTTGAATTCATCGCCATCGCTACCATCTCGACCCGACAAATCAAATCCACCCTGTGACTCAACTTTGGCAAATAATTTTTTAACACGCAGACTATCGCGGTCTAACAAATCAAAAATGAAGCGCTCAAAATTGGAAGCTTTGCTGATATCCATACTGGGACTGCTAGTGTGATAAGTCTCAGCAGACTTACGCACACGGTAAATCCCCGTGTGAAAAAACTCATTTAAAACATCATTCTCATTGGTGGCGACAACAAGTTTATCAATGGGTAAACCCATCATGCGGGCAATATGACCTGCACAAATATTGCCAAAATTACCGGACGGAACAGTAAATGAAACTTTTTGATTGTTACTGCTAGTAGCAGCTAGGTAGCCACGGAAATAATAAACAACCTGAGCCACAACGCGCGCCCAATTTATAGAATTTACCGTGCCGATTTTATAGCGGGATTTGAAGTTCAGATCATTAGAAACAGCCTTGACCATGTCCTGACAATCATCAAACACGCCATCAACAGCAATATTAAAAATATTCGGGTCCTGCAAACTGAACATTTGCGCAGTCTGAAAAGCGCTCATTTTATTGCGGGGAGAAAGCATAAAAACACGTATGCCTTTCTTACCGCGCATCGCATATTCAGCTGCACTTCCGGTATCACCCGAAGTAGCGCCAAAAATATTGAGCTCAGCATTGTTACGTGCAAGCGTATATTCAAATAAATTACCCAGCAATTGCATCGCCATATCTTTAAAAGCTAACGTCGGGCCATTCGATAAGGCTTGCAAAAATAATACGCCGCCATTTACTTCTTCAAGCTTGGAAAGTGGCGTAATAGCCTCAGGATTTTCACCTTCACGCACATTACGGTAAACCGAACCGGTGTAAGTCTGATTAACCAGACGGAGTAAATCAACTTCTGGAATATCAGTCGCAAATTTCTTCAAAATTTCAAAAGCAAGCTCTGCATAAGAATAACCACGCCAAAGATCAAGCTCAGCATGCGTAACCTGCGGA
>CAIVDH010000369.1 GCA_903904635.1 uncultured Burkholderiales bacterium
TTAACTATTAATTATTAATTATTAATCTCAAACAGCCGGCTCAATTCCATTCCCGGATCGGCTGCACGCATAAATGCTTCGCCTACTAAAAACGCATGCACATTGACGTCGCGCATGCGTTTAACGTCATCAGGTGTGAGGATGCCGGATTCGGTGATGATGATTTTTTCAGGCGGTATGCGTGGCAGCAGATCGATTGTGGTCGACAGCGAGGTGGCAAACGTGCGCAGGTTACGGTTATTAATGCCTAGCATGGCAGTGTTGAGTTTTAATGCGGCGTTGAGTTCTTCGGCGTCATGTACTTCTACTAGTACGCCCATTCCCAGTTCGTGTGAGCAGGCCTCGAGTTCGGCCATGAGTCCATGATCAAGCGCGGCAACAATCAGCAATACACAATCAGCACCCCACGATCTGGCCTGATAGAGCTGGTATGGATCGATGATGAAGTCTTTTCGTAGAACCGGTATGGTGCAGGCAGTGCGCGCTTGTTTTAAATAGTCTGGCGAACCTTGGAAAAAATGTTCGTCCGTGAGCACGGACAAACAAGCTGCGCCATGCTGCGCATAGCTCTGCGCGATTTCTGCCGGATGAAAATTTTCACGCAATATGCCTTTGGATGGCGAGGCTTTTTTAATTTCGGCAATAACGGCGGCTTTGCCTGCGGTGATTTTGCTGCGCATGCTGGCTTCAAAGCCACGCAGTTGATTGCGAGAAGCCGTATCGCTTTCGACTTCGCGGCGCAAGCTGGTCAGGGCTTGATATTTTTTCGCAGCAGAGACTTCGTCTGCTTTGACGTCCAGGATTTTGTTGAGTATGTCTGACATGTGCGGTTTTTTTAAATTGATACAGCCAGTTTTTGGGTAAATTTGGCGAGTTGATCTAATTTGCTGCGTGCAGCGCCTGATGCGATGGCTTCGCGTGCAAGGATGAGTCCGGATGCAATGCTGTCTGCAATGCCAGCGGCATAGAGCGCTGTGCCGGCGTTTAGGATGACGATGTCGCGCGCCGGGCCGGTTTTATTGTCTAGCGCTTCAAGTATTTTTTGTTTTGATTCTATAGAGTTTGCCACTTTAAGATTGCGACTAGAGACCATTTGCAAGCCAAAATCTTCCGGATGAATTTCATATTCACGAATTTCATCATTGACGAGTTCGCCCACCATGGTGGCAGCGCCTAATGAGACTTCATCCATGTTGTCGCGCGCCCAGACTACGACGGCATGCTTGGCGCCTAATCGCTGCAATACACGTGCTTGTATACCGACCAGATCAGGATGAAATACGCCCATCATGATGTTGGGTGCACCCGCCGGATTGGTGAGCGGGCCTAGTATGTTGAAGATGGTGCGCACGCCCAGTTCTTTACGCACCGGCGCTGCGTGTTTCATTGCGGCGTGATGGTTGGGGGCGAACATGAAACCGATGCCGGTCTCTTGTATGGACTGCGCAACTTGCGCTGGGTTGAGATTAATATGCACGCCAAGTGCTTCGAGCGCGTCTGCACTGCCTGATGAGGACGATACGCTGCGTCCGCCATGTTTGGCAACGCGAGCACCGGCTGCTGCTGCGACAAACATGCATGCGGTAGAGATGTTGAAAGTGTTGGCGCCATCACCGCCGGTGCCGACGATGTCGAGCAGGTTTTCACCATTTTCAACTTCAACTTTTGCCGCATATTCACGCATGACTTGTGCCGCTGCAGCGATTTCACCGATGGATTCTTTTTTGACGCGCAAGCCCATGGTGAGCGCCGCGATCATGACAGGCGACATTTCTCCACCCATGATCTGACGGAATAATCCCAGCATTTCATCGTGAAATATTTCGCGGTTTTCAATGCAGCGTAATAATGCCTGTTGGGGTGTGAGGGTCATGGGCAATGTGTGAATTTATGGTTTAACTGTTTTTAGTTATTTTTAGGTATCGAGAAAATTTTTCAATAGCGCATGGCCGTGTTCAGACAGGATGGATTCTGGATGAAACTGCACGCCTTCTATCTGAAAATTTTTATGACGCACGCCCATGATTTCTCCATCCTCAGTCCATGCGGTCACTTCTAGGCAGTCAGGTAGTGATGCACGTTCGATTGCCAGGGAGTGATAGCGGATGATGGTGTAGGGGCTGGGCAGATCTTTAAATACGCCAGCGCCGGTGTGCTGTATGGAGGAGGTTTTTCCATGCATGACTTCTTTTGCGCGTATGACTTTTCCACCGAATGCGGCGCCTATGCTCTGATGGCCCAGGCATACGCCTAATATAGGCAGTTTGCCGCCGAACGCTTGTAAAACAGGGACGGATATGCCGGCTTCATGCGGTGTGCAAGGGCCGGGTGAGATGCAGATACGGGTAGGATTTAGTGCCGTGATTTGTTCGAGCGTGATTTCATCATTACGGTAGGTACGTACTTCTTCACCTAATTCACCAAAATATTGAACGAGGTTGTAGGTGAAGGAGTCGTAGTTATCGATCATTAATAGCATCTCAGATCTCCCCGTCCAATCCGTCTTGCACTTGTTCTGCTGCACGCAATACGGCGCGTGCTTTATTTTCAGTTTCTTGCCATTCCATTTCCGGTACGGAGTCGGCAACGATGCCCGCTGCTGCCTGCGCGTAGAGCATGCCGTCTTTGATGACACCGGTGCGGATGGCGATGGCCAGATCCATTTCGCCACCAAAAGATAAATAACCGCAGGCGCCGCCGTATATGCCCCGCTTGACGGGTTCGAGCTGATCGATGATTTCCATTGCGCGTACTTTGGGTGCGCCAGACAAGGTGCCTGCCGGGAAGGTGGCGCGCAGTACATCAAGATTGGACATGCCAGGCTTTAGTGTGCCTTCTACGTTGGAGACGATGTGTTGCACGTGCGAATATTTTTCGATGATGAATTTGTCAGTGACCTTGACGCTGCCGATTTCGGCGATGCGGCCTATATCGTTGCGCGCAAGGTCGATCAACATGACGTGTTCGGCGATTTCTTTTGGATCGGCGAGTAATTCAGTTGCCAGCTTGGCGTCTTGCTCGGGCGTAGCGCCGCGCGGACGGGTACCTGCCAATGGCCGTATGGTTACCTTTCTGCCACCTTCACGCACACTCTCGTTGCGCACTAGAATTTCCGGCGAGCTTCCAACGATTTGCATGTCGCCAAAATTATAGAAATACATGTAGGGCGAAGGGTTAAGCGAGCGCAGTGCACGATACAGTGACAAAGGGGAGTCAACATAGGGCTTGCGTATGCGCTGGCCGATTTGTACTTGCATCAGATCGCCGGCCATGATGAGCTCTTTGGCGCGGGCAACGGCGGCAAGATAATCTGTCTTGGCGAAATCGCGTATGGTTTCTGTGCGCACTGATGCAGAGGTAACAGGCGCATCGACTGCGCGACGCAGCATGGCACGCAAATCTTTTAATCGTTGACGCGCACGCGAATAGGCTTCTGGCTGGCTGGTGTCGGCATAAACAATCAGATAAAGCTTGCCGGAGAGATTGTCGATGACGGCCAACTCTTCTGTCAGGAGTAGCTGTATGTCTGGCAGGTGCAAATCATCTTTGGGTGCTGAGTCAGCTAACCGATACTCAATTTGGCGAACCGCATCGTAGCCGAAGTAGCCTGCAAGACCGCCACAAAAGCGTGGCATGCCCGGGCTGACTGCGACTTTGTATCGCGCCTGAAAATTTTCTATGAAATCGAGTGGGTTGTCGTGATTGGTCTCGATGACTTCGCCGTGCTTGACGACTTCTGTTCGTTTGCCGTAGCTGCGCAGCAGCGTATTTGCAGGCAGACCTATAAAGGAATAGCGACCAAAGCGTTCGCCGCCTACGACGGATTCAAGCAGAAAGGTATTTTTACCAGCGTGTTGCGTCTGGGCCAGCTTCAGATAGAGCGTGAGTGGTGTTTCCAGATCGGCAAATGCTTCGGCCAGCAGCGGAATACGGTTGTAGCCTTCTGCGGCCAGCGATTTGAATTCAAGTTCTGTCATGTTTCTCTCCGGGCCGCTATTGTAAAGGAGCGGCAGGTGTCTAAAAATTTCTCTGGCTTTAGTTTGTTGCAAGGCCAGCAGCATCGTGCAGCTTCAGTTGCGCTGCGTATGCCAGCGTCGCCATAGCCAGGCCTCATGCGCGCCTGGGGAGATCAGCTTAGATTTTTTAGAAGGAAACATGGTGGTGAGGGTCAAGCAGCAATCAGATGTGCCGCAATAAGCAACGAATCGACTATACCATCTGAGTCTATGGACTGTACAGGCTGGCCATGATTGTACCCATAGGGTACGGACACGACGCGGCAACCCGCTGCACGTGCTGCTTGCGCATCATTGGAGGAATCGCCGATGGCAAGCAATTGATAGGGTTCGAGTGAAAAATCGCGGCTGACTGTCAGCATGGGCAGCGGGTCAGGTTTTTTTCTTGGTAGTGAATCACCGCCGTAGACGAGCTCGAAATAAGTGGAGAGCCCTTTCTTTTCCAGTAGTGGCAATGCAAAGCTGATCGGCTTGTTGGTAACGCAGGCCAGTCTCAAGCCTTGTTCGCGCATCGCCTCCAGACCTTCGATTACGCCTGGATAGATGCTGCTGTGTTGTCCATTGATCTCAAGGTAATGGCGCTGGTAGGTTGCAAGTGCGAGCTCGAACTGAGCTTCTACGTCATCGGCAGAAAAATCGACGCCCAGTACGCGCCGCATCAGATGTTCTGATCCTTTGCCTACGAATTCAGTAATGATCTCTATAGATAAGGGTGCAAGATTAAATTCTGCACGCATGAGGTTGATGGCCACATGAAAATCTGGTGCAGTGTGAACCATGGTGCCATCAAGGTCGATGATGACGCCACGGATGTCGTTGAATTTATTTTGCTCTTGCATGTTTATACCGTTGCCAGCTGGGTGCGCATTGCGTCAATGACGCCTTTGTAATCGGGCTTGCCGAAAATGGCTGAGCCTGCAACGAAGGTGTCTGCGCCTGCTTTGGCGGCAGCCGCGATGTTGTCGATTTTAATGCCCCCGTCAACTTCCAGCATGATGTCGCGCCCGGAATCATTGATCATTTTGCGGATTGCAGCTATTTTCTTGAGCGCCTCCGGGATGAAGGACTGGCCACCAAAGCCCGGATTGACTGACATAACCAAGATAAGATCAAGTTTGTCCATTACATGATCTAGATAATGTAGCGGAGTGCCGGGGTTAAATACCAGACCTGCTTTGCAACCCTGATCTCGGATGAGCTGCAAGGTGCGGTCAAAATGTTCGGATGCTTCTGGGTGGAAGCTGATAATGTTTGCGCCAGCTTTGGCAAAGTCGGGAATGATGCGGTCTACGGGCTTGACCATCAGGTGTACATCGATAGGGACTTGTACATGCGGACGTATCGCTTCGCAAACCAGAGGACCAATTGTCAGATTGGGAACGTAATGATTGTCCATGACATCAAAGTGGATAATGTCTGCACCGGCTGTAACAACGTTGCGTACTTCTTCACCAAGGCGAGCAAAATCTGCAGAGAGTATGCTGGGAGCGATGCGGTAAGTTGACATGGACAATTCCTTGTTTTAATTGTTCACTATTTTACATTGAGCAAAGCTTGTTCTGCAGGCAGCCCTTGCGAGAATGCCGGATTTCGTGTGCAATCGCGGATTGCTCAGTTTTCTAAAAAGCCGCTTAAAACAGGATTAACACGAACATGGCTGCATATGAATTAACCGTTACCGTCCGAACACAGTATCTGGAGGATCAATCTGATCCCGATAATTCGCGATTTGTATTTGCTTATGCGGTCACGATAAAAAATACCGGCAACGTTCCGGCTCAACTGATCTCGCGTCATTGGGTCATTACCGACGCCAATGATCATGTGGACCAGGTGCGTGGCTTGGGTGTGGTGGGACATCAGCCGCTACTGAAGCCGGGTGAACAGTTTGAATACACTAGCGGGACTTCTTTAACCACGCCGCAGGGCACGATGCATGGCGAATATTTTTGTGTTGCAGAAGACGGCCAGCAATTTGAAGCCAAGATTCCTGAATTTGTGCTGTCGTTACCGCGAACGCTACATTGATGCTGATTGGATTAAGATTGATCGTGATTGTCGAGATCTTCTTTGCGACCTGAGAACATAGTCCACCAAACAATAAATATCAGTAATGCGAGCGCCAATCCGGCTTCCAAAAATAACAACCACATATTCTTTTGCCTTTGTCTTTTAATCGTCTAATTTTACTTGTATCTGGTGCTGCAATCATGTTTATGCTTGCGGCTTGCGTGAATGCGCCAGTCAAAAAGCCAGCGCCAGTTCCGGTCGTTCAGGCACCGGCTGTTCCTGCGCCCATGAAGTTGAGCGAGAATTTTCGGGCAGTTACTTTCGCCGAACTACCAGGTTGGGCTGATGACGATGTGCGTCAGGCTTGGCCGGCTTTTCTAGCATCATGCGATGTTTTAATTAAACGCCCTCTTTGGCAAGACGTTTGCAAACAGGCTGTTGCGATTGATGCAAATGATCTCGTATCGGTTCGCGATTTCTTTGAATCGCAGTTTATACCGCACCAGGTTAGTAACCCTGATGGTAGCGTAAGCGGCATGATCACTGGCTATTATGAGCCTTTGCTGAAGGGGGCGCGTACACGCAATGGTGCGTTTCAAACGGCTTTGTATCAAGTGCCAGATGATTTGATTACTGTGGATCTTGCCAGCTTATATCCTGAATTAAAGAGTATGCGTCTGCGTGGTCGGTTGGTAGGAAAAAAAATCGTACCGTATTTTTCGCGATCAGAAATAATGCAGCAAAATAAACTCGCCGGCAAAGAACTGCTGTGGGTAGATAACCCGATAGAGGCTTTTTTTCTTCAGGTACAAGGTTCTGGACGTGTTTACATCGCGAATGAAAAAGAAACGGTTCGTGTTGCTTATGCTGACCAAAATGGGCATGTCTATAAATCTATAGGACGCTATCTTGTTGATAAAGGTGAGCTTACCTTAGAGCAGGCTTCATATCAGAGCATCTTAGGGTGGGCTGCGGCGCATCCTCAACGCCTGCAAGAATTACTAAATGTGAATCCAAGTTTTGTTTTTTTTCGAGAAGAAAAATTAAACGATGCCAGCAAAGGTCCCAAGGGCGCGCTTGGTGTTCCGCTGACAGAGCAACGTTCTGTAGCGATTGATCCGCAATTTATTCCACTTGGCGCACCAGTTTTTCTGGCCACGACTATGCCTAATAGTGAGATAGCGTTGAGAAGGCTGATGCTCGCGCAAGATACTGGCGGCGCAATACGCAACCCGGTACGGGCGGATTTTTTTTGGGGCTTTGGTGCAGACGCGGGTGAAAAAGCAGGGAAAATGAAGCAAGCAGGCATGTTGTGGGTTTTAATGCCGAAAGCTCCATTGCAGCCAGCTGGTACGAATGGCAGTTATTAATTTACTAACTGCACCTAACTGTGAGTTAAGTAACCTGATTTTGTCAGTATATTTGTTTTTGGATTGGTAACATTTTCAACTAAAACTTTTTGCTTATTACGAATTTGGCGATCCAGTAACTGCGTCAGGATAGAATTTTTACTACACAATACCCACATAGAGAGAGCTTGATCTAGCGTTGTCGTATGTAGATCAAACCAGCCTGGAAGTAGTCGACTTCCGACGCGTCTTGCCAATCCGGTATCTCCTCGCATTACACCGTAATGAACATGATGCAGTGCAGCCAAGAGCCTTGCATGTTGTTCTAAATGACACTTCATTGCGGGGAAACCGAAATTTTCCATCAACAGCTGCTCTTTTCCAAAAATTTTCTCTAATGCGAAAATCAGAATTTTGAAATATTCGGACAGCTCATAATCCGGGCAACAATCAATCTTCCCCATAAATCTGTAAATTGTCTGGTGCCATTCTTCAACAAATTCGGCCTCATACAAAGACTGTTTAAATCGACTCATAAAATTAAATGATCACATGGTTACTCTTACATGATGCAGACGTAA
>CAIVDH010000370.1 GCA_903904635.1 uncultured Burkholderiales bacterium
CTTCTTAGCGGCCGGTTTTTTGGCTGTAGCCATATTCAAACCTCCTTCACTCTAGTGTTGTGAAATTGCGCCAAATCACGCACCGCCAATAGTCTTAGGGTTTTGCTTGTGATGCAAGTGTTTTTTGTAGGTTTTTTTCAATTTTTCCCTATGAAGAGCGGTTTAGATGCTGAATAAGCGATCTATTTTTCACTCTGAGAGGGTTGGTGAGTCATAGAGCGCTGCAGTTTTGTGAGCATGCGTAGCACCTAAACTGACCTTATTTCGCTATGAAGAATCAGCGCATCCCGGGCATCATGCCCTTCATGCCGCGCATCATTTTGAGCATGCCGGCACCTTTGAATTTTTTCATCATGGACTGCATCTGCTCGAATTGCGCCAGCATGCGATTGACTTCTTGTACCTGTACGCCTGCGCCTGTGGCAATGCGGCGCTTGCGCGAAGCCTTGATCAGATCGGGTTTCATGCGCTCTTGTTTGGTCATGGCGTTGATGATGCCTTCCATACGTCTGACCTGTTTTTCTGCCTGATCGACATTGGCACCTGCTGCGGCTTGCTGAAATTGTGCGGGTAGTTTGTCAACCAGCCCTGCTAAGCCACCCATTTTTTTCATCTGGGATAGCTGTGCCTTGAAATCATTCAGATCGAATTTGCCGCCGACTTTTATTTTTTGCGCAAGCTCCTCTGCTGCTGCAATGTCTACACCTTTTCTGGCTTCCTCAACCAGTGCCAGTATGTCTCCCATGCCGAGTATGCGATTAGCCATACGCGTAGGATCAAATGCCTCAAGACCATCAAGCTTTTCAGCTACGCCAGCAAATTTTATGGGCACGCCGGTGACGTGTCGTACTGATAATGCGGCACCACCGCGAGAGTCACCATCAAGTTTGGTCAGTACTATGCCGGTTAAGGGCAGGGTTTGATGGAATGCGCGCGCGGTATTGATTGCATCCTGTCCCAGCATGGCATCGACTACAAATAGTGTCTCTATAGGTTTGATGGCAGCATGCAGCCCACTAATTTCCTGCATCATTGCTTCATCAATACCGAGCCGGCCGGCAGTATCAATGATTAGGACATCATGATGATGCTTCTTGGCGTAATCCAGCGCTGCCAGTGCGATGTCTAGTGGTTTGTCGCTAGTCTGGGATGGAAAAAAATCAGCGCCGACTTGTTTCGTGACAGTTTCGAGCTGACCAATCGCGGCGGGACGATAAACGTCGGTAGAAACAGTGAGTACTTTTTTCTTTTTTTGTTCTTGTAAAAATTTTGCCAGTTTGCCGACGGTGGTTGTTTTGCCGGCGCCCTGCAAGCCGGCCATCAGTATGATGGCTGGCGGTTGAGTGGCAAACGAAAGCTGGCTGGCCTCTGCGCCGAGATCGGCACCCATCAGGCTTGCCAGCTCGGATTGCACTACCCCGACTAAGGCCTGACCTGGCGTGAGTGAACCTATGACTGCCTCGCCCATGGCTTTTTCTTTGACGCGCGCAATGAATTCGCGCACTGCAGGCAAGGCAACGTCAGCTTCCAATAGTGCGAGCCTGACCTCGCGCAGCATATCGGCTGTATTGGTTTCAGTCAGGCGCGCTTCGCCGCGCATGGTTTTAACAACTTTGGCAAGGCGTTGAGTAAGATTGTCTAGCATGGGGATGTCTGTTTAAGCTCGAGTTTGAGGTTGGAGCGGGGGGCTACGCAAGTTATTGCGCATTCCTGCAAAATCAATAGGGATTCTAACCGATGCAATGCTGACTTCGGATATGACGCCCAGCTTTTTAAGTAAGCCTCCCTGAGCACTTGGTGTAAACTAATTTTTATGCAAAATTACTTCATTTACATTGCTGCGGCCCTCTACCTGATCTCCGGGATTTTGCCCGCAAAATTATGCAGGCTGGCTGCTGCCGGCACGATAGCGGCGTGGTTGTTGCATGGGGCATCTCTGGCTCACCATACGATAGGACCTGATTTTCTGCGTCTGGGTTTTGCCGTGATGCTATCGGCAACGCTCTGGATAACAGTGGCTGCCTATTGGATAGAGAATCGCAATTTCAATATAGACGGATTTCGCCTGCTTGTTTTGCCGGCTGCCGCAGTGGTGGTGATATTGCCCGTGCTGTTTCCCGGCAGTCTGGTGCCGTTGGTTGGCAGGTCAACGTTATTTTCCTGGCATATTGTTCTTTCAACGCTGGCTTACAGCTCCCTGACCATTGCCGCATTTCATGCTGTGCTGATGGCAATTCAGGAGTCGCGCTTGCATGCGCCGCCCGCAGCCTCGATAAGGCGTAGCTGGTTTGCAGCGGCGATAGACAGATTGCCTGCGCTGCTGACGATGGAGCGTGTCCTGTTTCGTCTGATCGGATTTGGTTTTGCGCTGCTGACCTTGACGGTTATTTCCGGTGTATTTTTTTCCGAGGAATTATTTGGCAAAGCCTTCAAGTGGGAGCACAAGACCATCTTCACCATGCTTTCCTGGATTTTGTTTGGTATTTTGCTGGCAGGGCGCAAGTGGCGCGGATGGCGTGGTAAGACTGCGCTGTCATTTACCCTGACCGGCTTCACTACGTTGCTGCTGGCGTATGTGGGTAGTCGTTTTGTGATGGAGGTCGTGTTGCAGCGGGGTATTGCATGAAATATTTTATCTGGGCGCTACTGATTTATGTGGCATGGCGCTGGTACACCGGTTCCAGACAAGTAAAAACAGATCAGTTCCCCGCTGATGCGAGGCAAGCTGCGCAATCGCCAGATAGCGCAGAAACCATGGTGCAATGCGCGCGCTGTGGTATTCATCTGCCGGCTTCCGAAGCGTTAATCGAAACGGGCGGCGCAGTTTTTTGCAGTGAAGAGCATCGCGCTGCTTAGTGTCTGCTTAGTGTCTGTTTGAAAATTCACTTTGCGTTATATGCGCATGAATCAATCATTTGCCTCTCAGACAATCAACAATCAATCAGCAATCGATCAAGATAGACAGCACCAAAAAACCAACCATAAAATATTCCGGGCACCATCTCAAACCTGAGCATGCCCGGTTACGCTGTTACTGCTCGCGCAACCAGATTTGCGTCCTGCCCAGTAGTGCCATGCCAATAAATCCACGCACGTGCAATTTTTTGCCCTGATCTTCCAGCCACATTTTGCTTTTATACGTTTTGCCATTGTTCGGATCTAAAATTGACCCACCGGCAAATATTTTGTCATCAGCCTTCATGCCGGTAATGATGGTCATGCCTATGACAGGTTTATCTTTTTTGTCACCCGTACATTTTTCACATACCGGATTTTGATCTTCATTTGCTTCGCGTAAAAGCTTTTCTATCGTGCCACGAAACTCGCCGTTTACTTCGACGATGCGCACCAAAGATTTAGCTTTGCCAGTGTCATCATCGATAGTGCGCCATAAGCCGACTGGAGAGGCATTGTCAGCAATTGCAAGCATAGGCATTGCGCAGACCAATAATAAAAACAGTAAGGCTATTTTTTTAATCATGTGCTCTCCAGTTGGTTTAATGATTATGGCTTTGATATCAGGCCAATTTCTTTATTTGCTCGCGCAGTTTTTCTACCGTGACGGAAAAATTCGCCAGCCGTTCTTTTTCTTGTGCCACCACTTGTTCAGGCGCTCGGGCGACGAAACTTTCGTTGCCTAATTTTGCATGCGCTTTCGTAATTTCACCTTCTATGCGCGTGATTTCCTTCGTGATGCGCTCACGCTCTGCCGCTACATCAATTTCCAGTTTCAGCATCAGTCTGGTTGCGCCCACAATTAATACAGGCGCAGGTGATTCAGGCAAAGCCGCAACCACTTCTACACTCGCCAATTTTGCCAGCGCCTGCAGATACGGTGCAAAGCCAGACAGCCGCGCATGGTCAGAGCCCTCAATAACCAATGGCACCTTGAGTGCAGGTGAGAGCTGCATCTCGCCGCGCAAATTGCGGCAGGCATCAGTTAATGATTTCAATTCCGTCATCCAGCTTTCAGCATGTTCATCAATCTTTTGCAAATTAGGCAGAGGATATGGCTGCACCATAATCGAATCACCTGCAGCATTTAATGTGCGACCTGAAAGCGGCGCCACGGTTTGCCATAGTTGCTCGGTGATGAAGGGGATCACCGGATGCGCGAGGCGCAGCACAGTTTCCAGTACGCGCAACAAAGTTCTGCGCGTAGCACGCTGCTGCGATTCATTCCCCTGCTGTATTTGAACCTTCGCTACTTCCAGATACCAGTCGCAATATTCATCCCAGATAAATTTATACAGTGCCGAGGCGATATTATCGAAGCGGTAATCTGCAAAACCTTTTTCAATTTCTGCTTCTGTGCGCTGCAACTGCGATACGATCCACCGGTCAGCCTGAGAAAAATCCAGATAGCCGCCCGGCGCACAAGCTTCGCCACCGTGATCAGCCAGCCCGCAGTCTTGGTCTTGTGTATTCATTAGCACAAAGCGGGTCGCATTCCATAGCTTGTTGCAGAAATTGCGATAACCTTCGCAGCGATTCAAATCAAAATTAATATTACGTCCCAGGGATGCGTAGCTGGCCATCGTAAAGCGCAGCGCATCCGTACCAAAAGCGGCAATACCATTTGCAAATTCTTTGCGCGTGGCTTTGGCAATGCTGTCAGCCTGTTTGGGATTCATCAGCCCGCCAGTACGCTTGGCCACTAAGGCTTCGACTTCTATGCCATCAATCAGATCAATCGGATCTAAAGTATTCCCCTTGGACTTGGACATTTTCTGGCCGCTCGCGTCGCGCACCAGCCCATGCACATACACTGTTTTGAACGGCACCTTGCCGGTGAAGTGCGTGGTCATCATCACCATGCGCGCAACCCAGAAGAAAATAATGTCAAAGCCTGTCACCAATACCGATGATGGCAAAAACATTTTGTAATCCGGCGTTTCTTCTGGCCAGCCTAAGGTTGAGAAAGGCACCAGCGCTGAGGAGAACCAGGTATCAAGCACATCTTCATCACGTCTGAGCGCGCCGGTATAACCTGCAGCAGCAGCTTTGGCCTGCGCTTCAGCTTCATTACGTCCCACATAAAAATTGCCCACATCGTCATACCAGGCCGGAATCTGATGACCCCACCATAGCTGACGCGAGATGCACCAGTCTTGAATATTATTGAGCCACTGGTTGTAAGTCGTACTCCAGTTCTCAGGTACGAAGTTAATTTCGCCCTGCGCCACTTTTTCCAGTGCGACTTCTGCAATCGATTTGCCAGGGAAGTGCGTGCCTTCGGGGGCAGGTTTACTCATCGCCACAAACCACTGATCAGTCAGCATGGGCTCAATCACCACACCAGTACGGTCACCACGCGGCACCATCAGTTTGTGTGGCTTGACCAGTTCAAGCAAGCCTTGCGCATCCAGATCCGCCACAATTTGTTTGCGTGCAGCGAAACGATCTAAACCACGATAAGCAATTGGCGCTGCGTCATTAATTTTTGCGTCTAGCGTAAAAATACTAATCAGACCCATGTTGTGGCGCTGTCCTACTGCATAGTCATTGAAATCATGTGCAGGGGTGATCTTCACGCAGCCCGTACCAAAGGCTTTATCAACATAGCTGTCGGCAATGACAGGAATTTCGCGATCGGTCAGCGGCAACTTCAACATCTTGCCCACCAGATGCGCATAGCGTTCATCCGTAGGATCAATCGCCACGGCCACGTCGCCCAACAAAGTCTCAGGACGCGTGGTGGCTACCGTCAGATGACCGCTACCATCTGCAAACGGATAACGTATGTGCCACATGCTGCCATCTTCTTCTTCTGATACTACTTCCAGATCAGACACAGCTGTTCCCAGTACCGGATCCCAGTTCACCAGCCGCTTACCGCGATAGATCAAGCCTTGCTCCACCAGCCGCACAAACACCTCAGTGACGGCTTTAGACATCTTGTCGTCCATCGTGAAATACTCACGGCTCCAGTCAGTGGACGCGCCCATGCGGCGCATCTGACCCGTAATCGTTGAGCCGGAATGCTGTTTCCATTCCCAGACTTTTTCCAGAAATTTTTCACGCCCAAGATCATGGCGCGAAATTTTTTGTGCATCAAGCTGACGCTCGACTACGATCTGCGTTGCGATACCTGCATGGTCGGTGCCCGGTATCCAGGCGGTATTGTGGCCGCGCATACGGTAGTAGCGCGTCAGGCCGTCCATGATGGTTTGATTAAACGCATGCCCCATATGCAGCGTGCCCGTCACGTTCGGTGGCGGCAGCTGTATGCTGAAGGACGGTTTGTCAGCGTCGGTGGTGGCGGCGAAGTAGCCGCGCTTTTCCCATTCAGTGCGCCAGTATTGTTCGATTGATGCGGGCTCGAAAGCCTTGGTTAGTTCCATGATTTTGCTCAGGTTTTGCGAAAGGCTGAATTATACGGGGGGAGGGACAGATTGGAGGAAATCAGCGTCGGATATCAATAATTTGGGTTTATTCCATTATTAATCAAATTGATAGAGCACTTCACTGTGGTTGGTGAGCGCCACATTCCATGAATTCGTTTACTGCGGCTATGTTTTTTGAATTTTAGATCGGCCTAAAAAAATTAAAGCCGCGGAACTTAATTCTTTGATGCGTAACTTATGGGCGCTAAGAATAAGCCTGCTGGGATTGCTGAGTTTGCATGAACATTTTTTTATTTGAGTATTTAAATGTGCAAGCTTGAAAATTTATTTCATTTTATAATTTATCTAGAAACAATTTATGGATCGCTCATCTAACTCTAATTCATATTCTCACTCCCGCCATCATTACATTCTTACGAGAGTAGCAGCATTGTTTCAATGCCCACTGATACAGAGAGTGAATCGGATTCTTCTGAAAAAAATACGAGTATCGCAAAAGCACCAGTGATGGTGTCCCGGTCTTATTTATTTGAAGGCGCACCAATATACATTTCAGATTTTTTTGTCGCAAATCATCTTATTGATTCAAGTAGTCATGTGCAATCTGCAAGAAATCTGCGTCAATTTGCCTGTATCAGCCAGGCACATCGTCAATATATTTATCAATTACTCAGCAGAGATGGCATGCGGGAAATTGCTTTTTGTAGCACTCGGCGAGCTGTACCGTTGTTATTAAAAGAATTAAATTCCAATAAAAAATCTCGCATTAAGGGATGCGAAATTGCAAGATTTGTAAGAGCTACGCCAAGGCTTTATGTTGATTCTGCATTCGATAAATTTTTCAACTTTAAAAAAAACACCGTACTAAGAAAAATTTGCTTGCATCCAGACATAGCAGAATTAAGAATAGATGGTTCGGGGCCTAATTACGAAAATTTTTTGAAAATTCAAAATGGATGCCCTATTCGTCGCAATGATTTACATAAATTTTATAAAGCTGATGCGGCAATAAATACATTAAAGGAAGTTTGCGAGAAATCGCGTTCCCGTCCATTAAAAATTGATTTCGTATTCAAAAATTGGTATCCGAATGAGTCAAAAATTGAGAATTTTTTTCATATTCAGTTATCTATGGCACGTCATAAAAAGCAGATATCGTTCGGTGCAGTTTTATTGGGCCGCGATGTAAGGCTGAGCAAAAGCTGGTTTGGTTTTCAAAATGAATACAGAAATTCACTAGTTGAAAATCAATTCTCTGCGCTACAGATCTTATGTCGGGCGGTTATCAGCCACAATGCTACCCAGCTCTTTCTTAATGGATTGTGCCTCGAGGATGAATCTGCAGCAAATTTAATTAAGCTAATTTCCAAGCATGATAAAAATTCTTTAGAGATTCTTGATATGAGTTCAAACTCAATACAGGAATCTACAGTTGAAAGACTAGTTGATTTTTTGAAATTAAATAATAGCCTGCAGATACTATTGTTAAGCAATAATTTTATAGGTGATGAAGACGCTAAAAAACTTTGTAAAGTGCTGGCGTTAAACAAAAATCTAAAAAAAATTA
>CAIVDH010000371.1 GCA_903904635.1 uncultured Burkholderiales bacterium
GCCCTGATTAAAACTTAGCTAGTTGCGTAAATTAGGGTGATTTGAATAAATTGCGCTACACTAAGTGCGCAAATTAATGATTATTTAATGCTTAATGAATTAGAGCCTATCTGTTAGTCGTTAAATTCTAGTGCAGGCATTTATTTTTTTATAGTTCATGTATCCACAAACGCGCATCACAAATTTAAACCGATCTCAGGCTGCATGGCTCAGCCTGATTTTGGCGTTGAGTTTGCTGTTTGTGCAATGGCTGGGCCTGGCGCATGCCGTATCCCATGCAAATCTGAATGCCGGTACCGCTGCACAGCAGACTGAGTTTTCATTTAGTAGCACCAGCGTATTTGAACATCAAAAATCAGCAAGCATCTGCGCCTTGCTTGATGCCGCCACACTAGGTGCTGCGCTGCATACGCCTGCAGTTATTGCGCCGATTTTCGCGGCCATTCCATTGCATCATCTCGCTGCATCTGGTTCAGGCTGGACCGAACCATTTCGTGCCTATTTTTCTTCTCGCGCCCCACCTCTCCGGACCTGATTGTCCTGCTTTACTCTTTGTCTGAAGCCTTAATGGGTTTCGGGCGACCTGCTTATCAATCAGTTTTTGGAGTAACCATGAAATTCCAACTTAACCTGTTGGCGCACGCTATTTTGTGTGCGCTTGCCGCTGGCGCCGTATCAGCTAATGCGCAGCAAACTAATAAATCATTGCCCTCTGTTGTCGTCACATCCGATCCTTTTGGTGGCGATGAGAATATGCAGATACTGGCACCGGCCAAAGTACTGATGGGTGACGAGCTACGCGATAAAACCGGTGGATCGTTGGGCGAAACTTTATCTGGCGAGTTGGGTGTATCGGCTTCCGGATTTGGGGCTGGCGCATCGCGGCCTATTATCCGAGGCTTAGAGGGCCCACGTATAAAAATATTACAAAACGGTATGGCGGTATCCGATTTATCTGGCCTCTCCAATGACCATGCCGTGGCTAGTTCTGCCATGGGCGCACAACAAATTGAAATACTCAGAGGGCCGGCTGCATTGGCTTATGGGTCGGGTGCAATTGGTGGCTTGGTCAATATTGTCAACGATAGGATTCTCTCTGTTTTACCAACGCAGGCCTCAGGTGAAATTGAATTAAAACGCAGCAGCGTTGACCAGGGTAATGGGCTGGGATTTCATGCCGATGGCGTCGCTGGCAAGCTTGGCGTGCATGCAGATGGTAGCGTGCTGAGAGCAGATAACTATAGCGTACCCACGGGTGGCAAATTAGCTAATTCATTTAATCGTGAAGATAATGTGGGCTTTGGTTTATCTAAAATTGAAAACTGGGGCCATGTTGGTATGTCGGTCAGTTCTTTAAATAAAAACTATGGCATACCCGCCGGATCTGCATCGATAGACTTAACCCAGACACGCGTAGATTTAGATGCGCTATATAAAATTAACGGCACTGCTTTTGAATCTATGCGTTTGAAGCTGGCTAATTCGGATTACAAACATTCGGAATTGGATGCAACGCTTGCGCCAGCGATGAATTTTAAAAACAAAACAACCGAGTTACGATTCGAAGCAACGCATCGCGAGTGGGATGGCTGGCGAGGAAAAATCGGCGTACAGGCTGATCATAATAATTTTTCTGCTTTAGAGCCTAACGGAACGGGAGGGGCAGTGCCTATTACGAAATCGATTTCTTATGCAGGCTTTATTGTGGAAGAAAAAGAATTTGGCCCCGTGCGTGTGAATACGGGATTAAGAATGGAATCGGTAAAAAGAACGCCTGATGGAAACACCCGCAGATCTTTTAATCTGACCTCCTGGTCGGGTGGCGGATTATGGTCTTTTGTGCCGGGTTATGGATTGGGTGCCACTTATAGTCTCGCGCAGC
>CAIVDH010000372.1 GCA_903904635.1 uncultured Burkholderiales bacterium
CGGCCAGTTTTAAGGACAGACGATTTTTTTGATGAAACCCTCCACAGACGGACTCGCCGCGCGCGAAAAATCAGCATTTTGGGACGGCCTTCGTGCCAGTACACCCACCATTCCCGGCCTTTTTGCCTGGGGCGTGGTCACAGGCATGGCCATGATTCAGTCAGGCTTAAGTATGTGGCAGGCACTGATGATGACCTTTATGGTGTATGCAGGTTCCGCGCAATTGGCAGTGTTGCCCCTGATTGCCGCTGATGCGCCTGCCACGCTGATTTTTCTCACTGCGCTAATGGTCAATCTGCGATTCGTTATTTTCAGTGCGGTGGTGGGGCCGCATTTTTCTTATCTGCCCTGGTATAAGCGGATTTATTACGGCTATTTCAATGCCGATGTCGTGATGGCATTTTTCCCGCAGCGCTTTCCTGTTCATACGCTGGCCAAGTCTGCTGGCAAGCTCGGTTTTTATAGCGGATTGGCTACTTCCAACTGGAGCAGCTGGCAGGCCGGCAGTCTGTTGGGTTTGTTCATGGCCAGTCAGATACCGACCACCTGGGGCATAGGGTTTGCTGGCACGCTGGCGCTTTTGACGATTACCGTGCCGCTGGTTATAAACTGGGCCGCACTGACTGGTGTGGTGGTTGCAGGTGCCAGTGCTGTGCTGGCGATGGGGCTGCCGTATCGGCTGGGTCTGGTGTTGGCCATGGTGTTGGGCATAGCCGCTGCGATGGCGGTGGATCACATTAAAAAAGGCAGCACCGCATGAGCGCGCTTGAATATTGTTTGTTGATGGTGTTGATGACACTGGCAACCTTCCTCACGCGTAGCTTTTTCTTTTTGCTGGGCGGTGCAGTAAAGATGCCAGAATGGTTACAACATGCGCTGCGCTACGCACCTGCGGCAGCACTGGCCGCGATTCTTGCACCGGACTTACTCGCTTCCGGTGGAACACTGCTAGCGCCTTGGACCAACATCAAACTCATGGCGGCGATCGTCGCGGTACTATTTTTTCTGATAACGCGGCACATGCTGGGCACACTGGTGGTGGGCATGATCTGCTTCACCGCGCTGCGGCTTTTATTAGTTTAAATGTCGTATGCAGCGGCGCAATAGTGAGCGCCAGAGTTTGTAATGACATGCCGGTCTGGCAACGCTCTGCGGGCGGGTTCACTGCGGTAAAATACGCGTTTTCCAAATTTGATTTCCACTCTGCCATGCAATTTCATCGACTCAGTGAATTAATTGAACAAGACCAGCTGCGCGGCAAGCGTGTTTTTATACGCGCTGACATGAATGTGCCGCAAGATGATGCAGGCAACATTACCGAAGACACCCGTATCCGCGCCTCCGTTCCTGCGATTCAAGCCGCATTGGCTGCTGGTGCTGCGGTAATGGTCACTTCGCATCTGGGCCGGCCTGTGGAAGGTGAATTCAAACCTGAAGATACCCTGGCACCTATTGCTGAGCGCCTCGCCGAGCTCCTGGGCAAACCAGTCGCGTTGAAGCAAAACTGGGTGGATGGTGTGGAGGTAGCGCCCGGTCAGGTAGTGATGCTGGAAAATTGTCGCGTCAATCCCGGTGAAAAGAAAAACAATGATGAGCTGGCCAGAAAAATGGCTGCGCTATGCGATATCTATGTCAATGATGCTTTCGGCACCGCGCATCGCGCAGAAGCCACCACGCATGGCATTGCAAAATATGCGCCCATCGCTTGTGCCGGCCCTTTACTGGCAGCCGAGCTGGATGCATTAGGCAAAGCCCTAGGTCAGCCAGCTCGACCGCTGGCAGCCATCGTTGCAGGATCCAAAGTCTCGACCAAGCTCACCATACTCACTACGCTGGCGGCCAAAGTTGACAGGCTCATCGTCGGTGGTGGTATTGCCAATACGTTCATGTTGGCAGCCGGTCTGCCCATAGGTAAATCGCTGGCAGAGCCAGACCTCATGGTTGAAGCCCAAGCCATCATAGCGATGATGGCCAAGCGTGGTGCTTCGGTGCCTATTCCGACTGATGTGGTGTGCGCCAAAGAATTTTCACCGACTGCAGTGGCAACGGTAAAAAATGTGCAAGACGTCGCCGCCGACGACATGATTCTTGATATCGGACCAGAGACAGCCAAGCTTTTTGCGTCACAAGTACTTGATGCCGGCACCATCGTCTGGAATGGTCCGGTCGGTGTATTTGAATTCGATCAGTTTGGTAACGGCACTAAAGAATTAGCATTGGCTATTGCGCGCTCTTCCGGATTTTCTATAGCCGGTGGCGGTGACACCTTAGCTGCCATTGCAAAATACGATATCGCCGACAAGGTTGGTTATATCTCCACCGGCGGTGGCGCGTTTCTAGAATTTTTGGAAGGTAAAACTTTACCAGCAGTAGAAATTTTGCAGCAAAGAGCGCAATAATTTTTAGCTTTAATCTTCCATAGCGGACCAACATGACACAACGCGCCACCAAGATCGTCGCCACCATCGGGCCTGCATCGAGTACCAGAGAAGTTTTGCTGCGCATGATAGAAGCCGGTGTGGATGTGGTGCGACTAAATTTCTCGCATGGTAAAGCCGAAGATCATGTGGCGCGCGCGGCGATGGTGCGCGAAGTGGCGGCAGCCTGTGGACGTGAAGTGGCCATCATGGCCGATTTGCAAGGCCCGAAAATACGCATAGGTAAATTCAAAGACGGCAAAATCGAGCTGCAAAAAGGCGCGCATTTCACGCTGGACGCAACATGCGAGCTGGGCGACCAGGATCAGGTTGGCCTCGACTATAAAGAATTACCTGCTGATTTAAAACCTGCTGATGTGCTGTTGTTAAATGATGGCCTGATTGTGCTGGTGGTAGACCGTATCGTCGGTAGCAAAATTTTTACGACGGTAAAAATCGGCGGCGAACTCTCCAATAACAAAGGTATCAATCGTCAGGGCGGTGGCTTGTCTGCGCCGGCGCTGACATCGAAAGACATGGAAGACATCAAGACCGCTTTGCTGTTTGAGGCAGATTATATTGCCGTGTCTTTTCCGAAAAATCCTACCGATATGATCATGGCGCGGCAGCTTGCCATCATCGCTGGCGAAGCCACCGGTCACAAGCCGCTGATGATTGCCAAGATAGAGCGTGCAGAAGCCATACCGGTGCTGCAGGAAATTCTGGATGCTTCTGATGGCATCATGGTCGCGCGCGGTGATTTGGCAGTGGAAGTCGGTAACGCAGCTGTACCGGCGCTACAAAAACGCATGATACGCATGGCGCGTGCATCGAACAAACTCGTCATCACGGCAACGCAGATGATGGAGTCGATGATACAAAACGCCGTGCCTACTCGCGCCGAAGTTTCTGACGTTGCCAATGCGGTGCTTGATGGCACTGATGCGGTAATGACGTCTGCTGAAACCGCTGCCGGTAAATATCCGGTCGAGACGGTCGAGATGATGGCTGCGGTTTGTCTGGAAGCAGAAAAATCCGAGAAGACCACACTAGATACGGATTTTTTAAATGTGACTTTCACGCGCATCGATCAGTCTATCGCTTACGGCGCACTGTTTACTGCGCATCATCTGCGTGTTAAAGCGATAGTTGCTCTGACCGAGTCCGGTTCGACGGCTTTGTGGATGAGTCGCCATAACATTGATATACCCATTTATGCACTGACACCATCACGCACCACCCATCGCAAGGCTGCGCTATATCGCAATGTGCACACGCTGGAGCTGCCGCATTCGACCGATCGCGAGATGGTGCTTAAAAATGCAGAAGAATTATTACTAGCCAAGGGGCTAGTGAAAAAAGATGACATGATCGTTGTGACATGGGGCGAGCCCATGGGTCAGACCGGCGGCACCAACGCCCTGAAGATCACAAAGATCGGCGATCGATAAATTACCATCCTGGAGAATCTGAATCATGGCACTCGTATCACTGCGTCAATTGCTGGATCATGCGGCTGAAAACGGTTACGGCTTACCGGCATTTAATGTAAATAATTTAGAGCAGGTCACTGCCATCATGGCCGCAGCCGATGAACTGGGCTCGCCCGTCATCATGCAAGCATCTGCAGGCGCACGCAAATATGCAGGTGAGGCGTTTTTGCGTCATCTGATTTCTGCTGCAGTTGAAAGCTATCCGCATATACCGGTCGTGATGCATCAAGATCACGGACAATCGCCGGCAGTTTGCATGGCAGCGATTCGTTCCGGATTTTCTTCCGTGATGATGGATGGTTCACTGGACGAAGACGGCAAGTCGGTTGCGACTTATGAATATAACGTTGAAGTATCACGCCGCGTGGTAGATTTTTCGCATGCGATCGGCGTCACAGTTGAAGCTGAGCTTGGTGTGCTCGGTTCACTTGAAACCATGATGGGCGATAAGGAAGACGGTCATGGTGCAGAAGGCACGATGACGCGTGAGCAGTTGCTTACCGACGTAGATCAGGCGGCAGATTTCGTACGCCGTACCCAGTGCGATGCGCTGGCCATTGCAATCGGCACCAGTCACGGCGCGTATAAATTTTCACGTAAGCCTACCGGTGACATACTGGCGATAGACCGTATCAGAGAAATTCACAAGCGTATACCGAACACCCATTTAGTTATGCATGGTTCTTCCAGCGTACCGCAGGAATTACTGGCCGAGATACGCGAGTTTGGCGGTGACATGAAAGAAACCTATGGCGTACCGGTTGAAGAAATTCAGGAGGGTATCAAGCATGGCGTGCGCAAGATTAATATCGATACCGATATACGTCTGGCGATGACGGCAGCAATACGTCGCTACTTGTTTGAGAATCCATCAAAATTTGATCCGCGCGATTATTTAAAGCCTGCACGCGAAGCGGCTATGAAAATTTGCAAAGCCCGTTTCGAATCATTTGGTTGCGCCGGACAAGCTGGAAAAATCAAGCCTATCAGTCTGGAAAAAATGGCAGAGCGCTATAAAAAAGGCGAGCTTGCACAGATCGTGCAGTAATTTTATCCTCTTAAAAATTCACCAACATGTCGTTCCGGCGCAAGCCGGATCTCAGTGACTTTGATTTATTCAATTTTAAAAAATAAAGCAGGTCACCACACATCACCTACCTCATGAACAGCCTCTATCAGACTTCCATCAAATCTTTGCCCCTGCTAGGCCATGGCAAAGTGCGCGACAACTACGCAGTTGGCGAAGATAAAATACTCATCGTCACCACCGATCGTCTTTCTGCATTTGATGTTGTGATGAATGAACCGATACCTGCCAAAGGCAAGGTACTCAATCAGATGTCAGATTTCTGGTTCGATAAACTCGCCGCCATTGTGCCTAACCATCTCACCGGTATTGCACCTGAATCTGTCGTCAGCGAAGATGAAGTCGCGCAGGTCAGCGGCCGTGCTGTTGTGGCCAAGCGTTTGAAGCCGATATTGGTGGAAGCAGTGGTGCGTGGCTATTTGATAGGATCAGGCTGGAAAGATTATCAGGCACATGGTTCGGTATGCGGCATTGCCCTGCCGGCTGGTTTGCGACTGGCTGATAAATTAGCTGCACCAATTTTTACGCCCGCAGCCAAAGCGGATCTGGGCGAGCATGATGAAAATATCAGCTTTGCTGAAATGGAAGCGCGACTGGGCAAAGAGCTGGCTGCAAAAATGCGCGACGTGAGCATTGCGTTGTATCAGAGCGCAGCGGACTATGCAGCGACCAAAGGTATCATCATTGCCGATACAAAATTTGAATTTGGTCTGGACGATCAAGGTGTCATGCACTTGATGGATGAAGTACTGACTGCCGACTCATCGCGTTTCTGGCCGGCTGATTCTTATGCGCCGGGTATGTCGCCCCCGTCCTATGACAAACAATTTGTACGCGATTATTTAGAAACGCTGCATGACTGGAACAAGACCGCGCCTGCGCCGGCGTTGCCTGCTGATGTAATCGAAAAAACCGGCGCCAAATACCGTGAAGCGCTGCAGCGCCTGACCGGCTTGCAACTGAAAGACTGACATGACACAGCCAACCAAACCTATAGTGGGCGTGATAATGGGATCTTCCTCGGACTGGGAAGTCATGCAGCATGCAGTGGCCATACTGACCGAGTTTGGCGTGGCGCATGAAGCAAAAGTCATTTCTGCGCATCGCATGCCCGACGAGATGCATGCCTACGCAACAACGGCGCGTGAACGCGGCCTGCGCGCCATCATCGCCGGTGCTGGTGGTGCGGCGCATTTGCCAGGCATGGTAGCGGCACAAACTATCGTGCCAGTGCTGGGTGTGCCCGTGCCTTCAAAATATTTACGTGGTGAAGATTCATTGCTGTCGATAGTGCAAATGCCCAAGGGCATACCGGTTGCTACGTTTGCCATCGGTGAAGCAGGTGCTGCCAATGCTGCGTTAGCCGCTGTGGCGATGCTGGCACTGGATCATGTTGAGCTGGCAGACAAATTAATAAAATTTCGCGCACAGCAAACCGCTGTTGCACGGGCGATGACATTACCAATATGAGTGTAGTGCGACCTTCCGTTCCGCCTTACTTACCGCAGGCTACCCCCTCCACCTGGCTGGGCGTGATGGGTGGTGGCCAGTTGGGTCGCATGTTTGCGCATGCAGCGCAAGCGATGGGCTATAAAGTGGCTGTGCTTGAACCGGATCAGAATTGTCCTGCTGGTCATGCAGCCGATTTGTTGCTTGCATCTGGCTATACAGATCAGACCGCATTAAAACAACTGGCAGCGCAATGTGTGGCAGTGACAACTGAGTTTGAAAATGTACCGGCACACAGTCTTGCACTGCTGGCAGAAAATGTTTTTGTCGCGCCTGCTGCGGCTTGTGTATCAATTGCGCAAGACCGATTAGCCGAGAAAAATTTTTTTACAGATTGCGCTGCGCAGTCAGGGGTGATGCCCGCACCCCATCAAAAAATTATGTATGCGGCAGAAATAGCTCATCTGCCTGACATGCTGTTACCCGGCATTTTAAAAACCGTCAGGATGGGTTATGACGGCAAAGGGCAGGTAAGGGTTACGACGCGTGAAGAGATACATGCCGCATTTGATGCCATGCATGGTGTGGAATGTGTACTGGAAAAAATGCTGCCGCTGGCATTTGAAGTTTCTGTACTGGCTGCACGTGGTGCCAATGGTCAGGCGGTGGTGTATCCGATTGCAGAAAATGTGCATAGGGATGGCATATTATTTACCACCACTGTGCCTGGCCCGAATGTGACAGCCTCTTGCGCAGCAAGCGCACAGGCCGCTGCGCTGGAAATCATTACGCGTCTTGATTATGTGGGTGTGCTGTGTATAGAATTTTTTGTATTGCAAGACGGCTCGTTGGTAGTCAATGAAATGGCGCCGCGTCCGCACAACAGCGGTCATTACACGATTGATGCATGTGTCACCAGTCAGTTTGCGCAGCAAGTGCGTGCGATGGCGCAGCTGCCATTGGGTGACCCACGCCAGCATTCACCTGCGGTGATGTTGAACATATTGGGCGATCTCTGGTTTGAAGGTAATAGCGCCGAGCCGCGTGAACCGGCATGGGATCGTGTGCTGGCACTGCCAGGCGCAAATGTGCATTTATATGGCAAAGACGAGCCGCGTCGCGGTCGCAAGATGGGGCACATCACGTTTGTTGCGGCTACGCTCGCGCAGGCGCAGACCCAGTTTGCAGCAGCCTGCCAGATACTCGGTATTGCGCTTTAGATGATCAGAATAGTCAGTCCAGATCAGGCTGCCATAAACGCAGCGGCGCAATTACTGGAGCAGGGCAAGTTGGTCGCGTTTCCAACTGAGACGGTATATGGTCTTGGTGCCGATGCAGAAAATCCGGCAGCAGTCGCTGCAATCTATTCAGCCAAAGGCCGGCCATCGACTCATCCTGTGATGGTGCAGTTGTCTTTGCATGCAGACATCCATCGCTGGGTCGAAGAGTTATCACCCGCAGCAGAAAAACTGATGCAGACGTTCTGGCCCGGGCCACTGACGTTAATTTTAAAGCGCGCTCCACACATACCTGCGGCAGTGTCAGGCGGGCAGGACACGATAGGTTTGCGTTGTCCTTCACATCCGGTTGCGCTGGCTTTGCTAGCTGCTTTTAAACAGGGTCAGGGCGGCATTGCTGCACCATCAGCGAATCGATTTGGTCATGTCAGTCCCACTTCAGCGCAGCACGTCGTGGATGAATTTAGTGAAATAAAACCTGAGCCTATCGCCTGTTTGTTAGATGGCGGTCAGAGCGATGTCGGTATTGAATCAACCATACTCGATATGTCGCGCATGGAATCAACAGGCCCGGTATTGTTACGCCCGGGGCAGATTACGTCAGAACAAATTGCAGCAGTAATCGGCATGCTGCCTGCCAGTCCCGATCAGGCTGCGCCGCGTGTATCGGGTGCGCTGGATGCACACTATGCGCCGCGTACACCGCTGGTGTTGGTGGATACATCTGAGCTGTATGGTGTGATGAATGCTCTGAAATCACACCATCGAAAAATTGCACTGTTATCTTGCGTCTCCGCTGAAATCAAACAAACTGAAAATATACTGGCTGTGAAAAATCTGCCATCTGAAGCAGATCGTTACGCGCATGGTCTTTATGCAAGCCTCAGAGAACTCGATATGGCAGGTGCTGATGTTATTTTGCTTGAGTCGCCGCCAAAAAATCTGGCGTGGCAAGGTATACAGGATAGGTTAGGGCGTGCGGCGTTTGATTCTTTGGGTGTGTTGCACCGCTTATGTTCGGGTGCGGTTTAAAAATTTTTGGATTAATTTTTAACCGATTCAAATTACCGACTTTTTAGTAGGATCAATTCGCTTAGAAATTTTCTGGCAGCTTGTGAATTTCCTTGCTGATTGAAGGCCGATTTTTTAATTTATTGGTTTGTGTAATGAGCTCTGCAGTGAGTGGGTAATTTTGATTATTCGCTATTGTGAGCGCTGTCTGACCTTTGTAGTCTTTCAAGCTGGTTTTTGCTCCTGCTTCTAAAAGTAATTTTGTAATCGCCAAATTCCCATTTTTTGCTGCACACATCAGGGCAGTTTTTCCTTTGTGGTTGGGTTGATCGATAAAATTTGTAGCGCCGTTCTCCAACAATAGTTTGGCTATTGCTGTTTGGCCCATATAGCTAGCAATAAATAGCGAATTTTCATTATTATTATTTTTGGCTGATAAGGACGCACCATGTGCAAGAAGAGTTGCTGTGATTTTTGTATTTCTTCCCATCACAGACCAGATTAGTGGTGTTTCTTGATCGTCATTTACCGTTTCTGTGTTAGCGCCATATGACAACAATAAATTGATGATTTTTAAATTCTCTTCTTCGCATGCAAGCATCAGCGGAGTAAAGCCTCGGTGATCTTTACTATTAATCAGGATTGGTGTCGCTACCAGAATTTGCTTTATTGCGAGATCGTCATTCCTCGCAATACGCGTGAATAGGATGGCATGTAGTTGATTGAGCTTTTCTTCTTGTGTTAGATCTAATTCTTCGCACAGTTTTTTTCTATGAGTTTCTAACGATGTGATATCAACGAAATTTCCATTTATACGATTTTTTCGTTCTTCTTCAAAAAGATCATGCAGATTTTTAGGAGCATGCGAAATTAATGGTGCTCGTAAATTTCCACCCATTAGTGTGATGCAATCGCCTTGCACATTGCTGGCGCTCAAAAAAAGTTCAAATGGATTAGTTTCAATCTGTTTTAACTTGCAGTTCTGAATGTATTGCAGACTTGCAATCAGGCTTGCTTCGACACTTTTAGTAATGCTTTCTTTTTTCCCGGAATACAGCATCACATAACTACTCTTCCATATTTTACTTCCAGGTTTTATTTC
>CAIVDH010000373.1 GCA_903904635.1 uncultured Burkholderiales bacterium
AGGCCGACAATTTCTGCGGCGCGGGCAATGGAGCCGGTCTCTTCAATGGCACGCAATAGCGCCAACAAGACTGAAGTATCGAGCGGCTTATCCTGATTTTTTGTGATTTCCCAATGCGGGTTGATGCGGACTTTGAACATTATGTTTTGGTAGTCATATTGCACTGCACGATGGGCAATGCGTCGGTTCGAGGTTATAGTTCGGACTTGCGCTACTGCGCTACTGTAGCAGAGCATTTGGGAACCGGCACAATGACCGGTACAAAACAACATAAACATAAGCCTTGCATGATGGGCTTTTGATGGAGGAGAGATGGGACTTTTTGATTTGTTGGCCAAGGAGCGCACGATAGCCGGCGCTGGTTTCAATCGCTGGCTGGTACCGCCAGCTGCATTGGCGATACATTTGTGTATAGGCATGGCGTATGGCTTTTCTGTTTTTTGGAAGCCATTGGGTAATGCATTAATAGGCGCAGATGGCGCACCTTTACTTTCATGTGCAGCAGGGGCTACGACTTTTGCAGACAAGCTTGCTGGTACCTGGCGCGCGTTGTTTGCGGTTGATTGCAACTGGACCCAGTTTGATTTGGGCTGGATGTATACGCTGTTTTTTGTGGTGCTGGGCTGTTCAGCTGCGATCTGGGGTGGCTGGCTCGAACGCGCTGGTCCGCGCAAGGCTGGTTTGGTTTCGGCGCTGTGCTGGTGCGGTGGTCTGCTGATCTCGGCTTTGGGTGTTTATCATCATCAGCTTTGGATGCTTTGGGTCGGTTCTGGCGTGATCGGTGGTATCGGTCTGGGGCTAGGCTATATCTCGCCGGTGTCAACGCTGATCAAATGGTTTCCGGATCGTCGCGGTATGGCAACCGGCATGGCGATCATGGGCTTTGGTGGTGGCGCCATGATCGGCTCACCCCTAGCGACGATGCTGATGGCGAAATTCGCTACGCCGACTGATCCGGGTGTGTGGCAAACCTTTGTGACTCTGGCGATTATTTATGCGGCATTCATGTTCGCCGGCGCGTTTGCTTATCGTGTGCCTGCAACCGGCTGGAAGCCTGAAGGTTGGGAGCCGCCACAAAATGCGAAAGCCAATGCCATGATTGCGACGCGACATGTGCATCTGAAAAATGCGCACAAGACACCGCAGTTCTGGCTTTTGTGGGTGATTCTCTGCATGAATGTGTCCGCTGGTATTGGTGTCATTGGTGCAGCTTCGCCTATGCTGCAAGAGACATTTGGCGGTGCATTGATCGGTCAGGTGGATCTGGGCTTTGCTGATTTGAAACTCGATAAAGCCTTGCTCGCTGGCGCAGCGGCTATCAGTGCCGGTTTTGTGGGTCTGATCTCGCTGTTTAATATTGGTGGTCATTTTGTGTGGGCTTCATCTTCAGACAAACTGGGTCGCAAGCAGACTTACTTTATTTTCTTTTTGCTCGGTATAGTTTTGTATCTTGTTGCAGCGAGTGCGGCGAGTTCTAAATCGCTGGCCTTGTTTGTCGGCTGCTTTGTTGTGATTGCTTCGATGTATGGCGGGGGCTTTGCGACAATTCCGGCTTATCTTGCCGATATGTTTGGCACACAGTTTGTGGGTGCGATTCATGGTCGCTTGCTCACTGCTTGGTCTACTGCCGGCATACTTGGGCCAGTGGTGGTCAATTACATGCATGACATACGTCAGGAAGCGAAGATTCCGGCTGATCAGATTTATGGCCCTATTTTCTATGTGTTGGCAGGCATGCTGGTCGTGGGTTTGATCGCTAATTTGCTGGTGCGTCCTGTGGCTGAGCGTTTCTTTATGACGGATGCAGAGCTGGCTACAGAGAAGCAGCTTGCACATGAAAAATCACTGGCTGCTGTGAGTGGTGGCAGTGGTAACGGTGCTGCGGCACAAAGCAGCATGCCTATTGCGGTGGTTGCCTGGCTGGCTGTTGGCATTCCGCTGGCTTATGGCATTTGGGTCACGTTGCAGAAGTCTGCGGTATTGTTCAAGTAAGCCTAATTCAACAGCATACGACACTGGATCCCGGCCTGCGCCGGGATGACGGTAGTAGAGTGAAGATCGTTAAAACTCAACCGTCGTTCCGGCGCTGGCCGGAACCCAGTGTCTTTTTTATATCTGCTGCTCTAGTCCGCAGCAAACCACGACAAAATTTTGTCTACCGGTTTGCTAGTCTTGGCGCGCAATGCTCTGGAAGGCGTGCCGGCCACTATCCATCCCACTAGTGTTTCACCCGGCTGACAAAACGCTGCTATCAATGCCTGATCACGCACTTTGCCACCACTGAGCATTTTGCCGGCATAGCCCAGCATGTGTAAGGCATTGAGTATGTTGGTGATAGCACCGCCCACACACGCCCATTGCTCATGCGCGGCAACGACAGGATGTGAAAGATCAATGCGGGCAATGATGGCAATAGTCACCGGCACTTGCAAGGCGCGAGAGCGTTCTATGCTGCAGGACTCTTCGGTTTTGCCGTGACGGCGTGCGTAGGATTCAAACAGATCAGCTAATCTGTTACGTGCATTTTTTTCAATGACGATTAACCTAAATGGACTTAAATCACCATGATCAGGCGCGCGCAATGCCGCCTGGGTAATTAATCGCAGTTGTGCTTCACTGGGGCCGGGCTCGGCCAGATCTTTGCCGCCTAGCGAGTAACGCTCCAGTAGTAACTGTAAGGCTTGCGTATCGCTAGCTGGCACAGTGGATTAAACCAGACGATCGCGATGTGTGTTGATAGCTTCGCGCACGATATCCATCATTTCTGCATCTTGTTTCTGGTCTATGCAGTCGACAATAATTTTGCGCATCTTCGGCGCCCAAAAGCGTTTGAGATGGGTTGCGATATCTTCGAGTGCTTGCTGATGATTCGGCATGCTTTCGAAAAACGTACCGATTTGATTTGCCATTTTTATCAGGCTGCTTGCTTCCATGATGCGACCTCAGTTGTTCAGTTTTAAGTTGTCGTCAGTCGTGAGGCATGTGCATAAATCACATGCGTGTCACGTTTTACGAATCCGGCTAATGTGACGCCAGATTGTTCTGCACATTTTATTGCCAGACTGGTTGGTGCAGAAATCGCAGCGATTATGCCTATGCCCATGGCTGCAGATTTTTGTACCATTTCGTAACTGGCGCGGCTGGTGATTAATAGCGCACCTTGTGAAAAATCCTGTTCAGTACTGACCATGGCGCCGATCAGCTTATCCAGCGCATTATGGCGGCCTACATCTTCGCGCACGCAGGTGATTTTTCCATCAGGCTGCATCCACGCCGCGGCATGCGTGGCGCCACTGCTTTGCTGCATGATTTGATTCTGCTGCATGGACTGCATGCCTGCAAACAGCAATGCGGCACTGATTTTATGATGATGCGTGACGGGTGCGGGCTGACGTATCGCCTGCTCCAGCGATTCTGCGCCACATATGCCGCAGCCGGTGCGGCCGGTCATGCTGCGTCGTTTGTCTTTTAGCAGCATGAAGCGTTCTGCCGCTATACGCATTTGTACGAGCATGCCATCTGGTTGCGGCACTACTTCGCATTCATACAGATCAGATGCTTGTTGCAGTATGCCTTCGGTAAGCGAAAACCCGAGTGCGAAATCTTCCAGATCAGCTGGGGAGGCCAACATAACTGCATGTGAGATGCCGTTATATTCGAGCACGATAGGCGTTTCAACAGCAACCATATCGCGCGCATCGCTTATGCCTTGCGCACTCCAGCGTTTGACTGCCACCTGCTCTAATACTTCAGAGCCGGTGGCTAGGTCATTGCTGACGGTCTCGTTGCCCATGGCCGTAATTGCTGAAATTAATTACGCGTTAGTCGTTTCAGCTTTTAACAAACCCAGCTGCTCTTTATTGAAGCGGCTGTATTCCTTTTGCCATTCAGAATGCTGCGTCACTGGCATCACTTGTACGGCGGTGACTTTGTATTCCGGGCAGTTGGTGGCCCAGTCAGAATTGTCGGTAGTGATGACGTTTGCACCAGATTCCGGGAAATGGAAGGTGGTGTAGACCACGCCCGGTTGCACGTTTTCTGTAACGGTTGCGCGCAATACGGTTTGGCCTGCACGTGATTCTATGCCGACCCAATCATTGTGTTTGATGCCGCGTTCTTCTGCGTCATGCGGATGAATTTCCAGACGGTCTTCATCATGCCATTTCACGTTTTCAGTGCGACGTGTTTGTGCGCCGACATTGTATTGCGACAGGATGCGACCGGTGGTGAGGATAAGCGGGAATTTACGCGTAACTTTTTCATCGGTAGGTACATATTTTGTGATGACGAATTTGCCTTTGCCACGCACGAAGGTATCGATGTGCATGATCGGTGTGCCATTCGGCGCTGCATCATTACATGGCCATTGCACGCTGCCGAGCTTTTCAATTTTCTTGAAGCTCACACCAGTAAAGCTTGGTGTCAGTGAGGCGATTTCATCCATGATTTCGGATGGATGTTTGTAATTCATTGGATAGCCCAATGCATTGGCCAGTAACTGCGTCGCTTCCCAGTCTGAATAGCCGGCTTTGGCTGGCATGACTTTGGTAACACGCGAGATACGACGTTCGGCGTTGGTGAAGGTGCCGTCTTTTTCGAGGAAGGACGAACCCGGTAAAAATAC
>CAIVDH010000374.1 GCA_903904635.1 uncultured Burkholderiales bacterium
CAATGCCTTGTAGCCGCTCTCGCCTTCTTCGAATGAGAGATCATCACAAAAAATAATGAAACGCTCAGGTCTTGCGGCAAGCAATTCGACGATATCAGGCAAATCGGCCAGATGCTCTTTTTCTACTTCTATCAGTCGTAAACCCTGTTTGGCATACTGATTCAAACATGCTTTGATCAGCGATGATTTACCCGTGCCGCGAGCGCCGGTCAGTAAAACATTATTGGCTGGTTTGCCTGCTACAAACTGACGGGTGTTTTGGTCTATCTGTTCTTTTTGTGGTTCTATATTACGCAAATCATCTAACGCAATCTGCGCCGCATGTTGCACCGGCTGCAAACGACCGCGTCCATCACGCGCTACACGCCAGCGAAATGCCGTTGCTGCATTCCAGTCTATCGGTGCAACCGGCAAAGGTAACAGCGGCTCTAAACGCGCCAGCAGTGTTTCTGCACGCGCCAAAAATTTTTCGAGTTCATTCATAAGAGATCAGGACCGGTAGTCTGCATTGATGGAAACATAATCATGCGACAAGTCGCAAGTCCAGATAGTCGCTGCTGCTTCGCCCCGCGCCAGCGTGACACGCACCGTGATTTCACTTTGCTGCATCACACGCTGACCTTCTTCTTCACGATAATCCGGGTTACGGCCACCGTTTTTTGCAACCCACACATCATCAAGATACAAATCAATTTTGGCGACATCCAGATCATCCACACCCGCATAACCGATCGCCGCCAAAATACGGCCGAGATTCGGGTCAGAAGCAAAGAACGCTGTTTTTACCAGCGGCGAATGACCGATTGCATAAGCAATCTTGCGGCACTCATCGCGGCTCTTGCCCTGTTCAATTTTAATGGTGATGAACTTGGTCGCGCCTTCACCATCACGCACAATCATTTGCGCCAGCTCTTGCGCCAGATCTGTGACGGCTTCTTGCAGCGCTGCATATTCAGCAGATTTTGCGTCGCTGATTTCGAGTGCGCCTGCACCCGTGGCAATCAACATGAATGAATCATTGGTCGAGGTATCGCCATCTATGGTGATGCAATTGAAAGACTGATCCGCTGCATGTTTGACTAAATCATTAAGCAAAGCCTGCGGCACTTTTGCATCACAGGCGATGTAGCCGAGCATGGTTGCCATGTTGGGCTTGATCATGCCAGCACCTTTGGAGATACCGGTGAGGGTGACAGATTTACCGCCGATGGTGACGATGCGCGACGCCGCTTTGGGCTGCGTATCAGTCGTCATGATGGCTTCGGCGGCGTTGATCCAATTATCGGTTTTCAGATTGGCGATGGCAGCAGGCAGACCGGCGATGAGTCGATCAACCGGCAAAGGCTCGAGTATCACGCCGGTTGAAAACGGCAGAATTTGTTGCGAATCACAACCAAGCAAGCCCGCTAATGCAGTACAGGTAGCGCTCGCATTGGTCAGACCTGCCTCGCCCGTGCCTGCATTTGCATTGCCCGTATTAATGAGTAGCGCGCGTATGCTCTTGCCACTGGCCAGATGTGCCTTGGCCAATTGCACTGGTGCGGCACAAAAGCGGTTGGTGGTAAACACGCCCGCAACCGTTGCGCCTTCTGGCAGTTTAATAATCAGCAGATCTTTACGGCCCGGTTTTTTAATGCCCGCTTCGGCATAACCAAGTTCGAGACCGGCTACGGGTTTCAGATTGCCAGCGAGTGGAAGGGGGGAATTGACGGCCATGATGACGCTCCGCGAGTGATGAACCAAAGCGACGCAATGGTCGCTTTGGATTAACGATTTATTTCAGCCCAGCTTGCCGTGGCACTGTTTATATTTTTTCCCGCTACCGCAAGGGCAAGGGTCATTGCGACCTACCTTGGGTACGGCATTAGTCATAGGCATCATCTGATTACCTTCGCGCTCATCGACTGCCGTAGGTGCGAGCAATTCTTCAGGCGCGAGTGCAGGATCAAAATCTGCATGCTGATAATGCACATTTTCCACTTGCGGCTGCGCCATTAGCTGCTCTGCTGCAGCGATCTCTTCTTGTGACTGTATATGTACCGTCATGACTACGCGCACGACATCATTGCGGATCAGATCCAGCATTTGCGAAAACAGCTCGAAGGCTTCGCGCTTGTATTCTTGCTTGGGATTTTTTTGTGCATAGCCGCGCAGATGTATGCCCTGACGCAGATGATCTAACGCTGCCAAATGTTCACGCCAGTGGGAGTCTATACTTTGCAGCATGACATTGCGCTCAAAGCCACCGAAAGAATCTTTGCCGACGATGGCAACTTTGTCTTCATAGGCCTGATCGGCTGCCTGCAACAGCGCGTCATCAATTCTTCATCGCTCAGGTCAGGCTCTGCCTTGAGCATTTCAAGCATGTTGATGTCGAGTTTCCATTCCCCTGCCAACACATTCTGCATCGCAGGAATATCCCACTGCTCTTCCATGGACTCGGGCGGCACATGCGCTTGGAAAATTTCAGTCAGTACGCCATGCCGCAGTGAAGTGCTCATCTCTTGCATTTCAGCCGACTCGAGCAATTCATTACGCTGCGTGTAAATGACTTTGCGCTGGTCATTGGCGACATCATCATACTCAAGCAGCTGCTTACGGATGTCGAAGTTGCGTGCTTCAACTTTACGCTGCGCTGATTCTATTGAGCGCGAAACGATGCCTGCTTCGATAGGTTCATCGTCCGGCATTTTCAGGCGTTCCATCACGGCGCGCACACGGTCACCCGCGAAGATGCGCAGCAGTGAATCATCTAGCGACAAATAGAAACGCGATGAACCCGGATCGCCCTGTCGACCTGAACGGCCACGCAGCTGGTTATCGATACGGCGCGATTCATGACGCTCGGTGCCGATAATATGCAAGCCACCAGCAGCAACTACCTGATCATGCAGCGACTGCCATTCATCACGCAGGGTTTGTGCGCGCGAGGCTGTGTCGGCCTCTGGTATGGACGCGTCGGCTTCGATGAGCTGAATTTGTTTGTCTACATTGCCACCCAAAACAATGTCGGTACCACGACCGGCCATGTTGGTGGCGATGGTGATCATTTGCGGCCGACCGGCCTGCGCAATAATTTCTGCTTCACGCGCATGCTGCTTGGCGTTGAGCACATTGTGCGGCAGCTTGGCATTGGTCAGTATGGATGAAAGTAATTCCGAACTTTCAATGGATGTGGTGCCCACCAATACTGGCTGGCCACGTGCATAGCAATCGCGTATGTCGGTGACAATTGCGTCGACTTTACCCTGCGCATTTTTGAAAACCTGATCTTGTTTGTCTGTGCGTTTGCTAGGACGGTTAGGCGGAATCACCACCGTCTCCAGGCCATAAATTTCCTGGAATTCATAGGCTTCTGTATCAGCCGTACCGGTCATGCCGGCGAGCTTGCCGTACATGCGGAAATAATTCTGGAACGTGATTGATGCCAGCGTTTGATTTTCGTTTTGTATGCGCACGCCTTCTTTGGCTTCGACGGCCTGATGCAAGCCATCTGACCAGCGACGACCTGACATCAGACGACCGGTGAATTCATCTACGATGATGACTTCATTGTCTTGCACCACATATTGCTGGTCTTTGTGAAACAGTGTGTGCGCACGCAGTGCGGCATACAGATGATGAATGAGTGTGATGTTGGCTGCATCGTAGAGCGACGCTCCATCAGCCAGCAGACCCAAATCTGTCATGATCTGTTCGGCTTTTTCATGGCCGGCTTCGGTCAGCAATACGGTGTTGGCTTTTTCATCTTTGGTGTAATCGCCCGGTACTTCAACATGACCTTTACCGTCCGGCGTTTCTTCGCCGATTTGCAGCGTCAAAAGCTTGGGCACTTCATTGATCTTGCGATACATCTCGGTATGATCTTCGGCCTGACCGGAAATAATCAGCGGCGTACGCGCTTCATCGATCAATATAGAATCGACTTCATCGACGATGGCAAAAGACAGGGTGCGCTGCACGCGGTCTGCAGCGTCGTAGACCATGTTATCGCGCAGATAATCAAAACCGAATTCATTGTTGGTGCCGTACGTGATGTCGGATGCATACGCAGTTTGCTTGGCTGCGCGATCTGCCTGCGACATGTTGATGCCGGTGCTCATACCCAGCCAGCCGTATAAGCGTCCCATCCATTCTGCATCGCGCTGGGCGAGATAATCATTGACGGTGACGACGTGTACGCCATTGCCTGTGAGCGCATTGAGATACGCAGGCAGGGTGGACATCAGCGTCTTGCCTTCGCCGGTACCCATCTCGGCAATTTTGCCCTGATGCAGAACCATGCCGCCGATTAGCTGCACATCGAAATGACGCATTTTTAAAACGCGTCTGCTGGCTTCGCGGCAAACAGCAAATGCCTCGACCAGAATATCGTCTGTGGTTGCGCCCGCAGCTATGCGCGCTTTAAGCTCTGGTGTTTTTGCTTTCAGTTCATCGTCGGACAATTTTTCCAGCACCGGTTCGAGTGCGTTTATGTCGCGTACGTTTTTCTGTAGCTTCTTTAGCAGGCGCTGATTACGGCTGCCGAAAATTTGGGTCAGTAAAGACATGCTTGATAGGCTGAAAAAGGAAAGGCGTTAATTCGCCATAGGGACATAAAAAGCTGCGCAAAACGCACACAAGCCATTTTTGCCAAAGGCGAGATTCTAACATGCAGGCACTCTCAACCACCCATCGCATACTTAGGCTTTAAGCCCTATGGTAAGGTTGCTTCATGTCCAAATTTCCATCCACCTTCCAGCCCGCCAGAAAGCCGGGTCAGGCGCCGACCACCCGCGATGCCAGTGATTTCTTGCGCGGGAATGAAAAACTGGCCGCGCTGCTGCCAGCGGCAACCCGATTAGCCAAGTTGCAACAAGATTGCCTGATACTCATGCCTGGGCATTTTGCCAGCTGTACGGTGCTGCAAATTGCCGATGAGGAGCTGCAAATTGCCGTGCCCAATGCCGCACTGGCTACACGCGTCAAACAAATGTTGCCGAAATTACATGCAGGATTACGGGAAAAAGGCTGGCAGATTGCCGGTATCAAACTGAAAATTCGGGTCATCGCACCGCCTTTACCTCCGCCACCACGCGAGCTGGAACTGCCCGGCAGCGCACTGGCTTCATTTGCAGCGCTGAATCAAAATCTGGAAAAACATCCGCGCAATGGCGGCTTGAAAGAAGCGATCGATAATCTTTTGGCAAGGCGCATGCAAAAGCAAAAAGGCTAAAACAGTAAAATCAGGCCATTGCCTACTGCCAGTCAGTTAAGGCAAAATTTCAGGTACTTAACGAAAGTCACTGGATTCCGGC
>CAIVDH010000375.1 GCA_903904635.1 uncultured Burkholderiales bacterium
CGCCCTGATAGGCAAAGCTGGCGTCGGTAAATCTGTCTGAAATTATCCAGTCACCTCTGGCCAGAGCAGGCTCTATAACTTGGGCGATATGTTCACGACGCGAAGCAAACATCAGTAATGCTTCCGTTTCCAGATGCATGGGCTCTTGTAATAATAATTCGCGCAGTTTTTCACCCAGTGCGGTACCGCCTGGTTCGCGCGTAGTGACAACTGTTTGGCCACTGGCTCGAAGTTGACCGGCTACACTCCCCACATGGGTAGATTTACCGGCACCATCTATGCCTTCGAACGTAATAAATTTACCTCTGGTCATTTGTATTTTTAAGCTCTGTGGAATGCGTAAATTAATGCATGAATCAATAAAACTGATAACCGAATCGGGTTAATCTCTTAGCGCTGATATTTATTGACTGCTTTATTGTGGTCAGATAAATTTTCTGAGAATTCACTGCTACCATCACCACGCGCAACGAAATATAAGTCATTGGTTGCGGCAGGCTTGAGCGCTGCTTCCAGAGCGCCATTGCCTGGCAAGGCAATCGGTGTAGGCGGTAAACCAGACCGCTTGTAGGTATTGTAAGGTGTGTCAGTCTGCAGGTCTTGTTTGCGGATGTTGCCGTCAAAGCTGGCGCCCATCCCGTAAATCACCGTTGGGTCTGTCTGCAGCAACATGCCGCTTCTTAGTCGATTTACAAATACGGCCGCTATACGCTTGCGTTCTGCTGCGCGGCCCGTTTCTTTTTCTACAATTGAAGCCATGATTAATGCCTCATAAGGGGTGCGATAAGGCACATCAGCGTCACGATTGGCCCAGGCTTGCTCTAGCTTTTTAAGCATACGCGCATGTGAAATCTGATAAATTTCAAAATCACTCGTGCCGCGTGCATAGACATAGGTATCCGGATAAAAAAGTCCTTCTGCCAGGTCATAATCTGAATTTATCTTCTCCATTAATGCGGTTTCTGTAAGGCCGCCGGTATCTTGTTTTAGCCAGTTTTGGCGGGCTATTTCAGCGCGCATTTGTGCAAACGTCCAGCCTTCTATGATGGTCAGGGATTCTTTGATCGTATCGCCTTTGACTATCTGATTAAGCAGAATTAGTGGTGTAGTCTGGGGCTTCAAACGGTAATAGCCTGCTTTGATCGCACCAGCCCTGCCCGATATGCGCGCGAGCAACTCCATCAGTAAAGGCTCAACAGGCACGCCGCCTTCTTGCACCTGCCGCATCGCGCTACGTACGCCGCTGCCGGGTTTAATGGAAAATTCTGCTGGATTATTTCCCGGTATGGCTAGCGGCTGGCTGGCCCAGTGAGTAACATATATGCCGCTGCCTATGGCTAATAAAATGATGAAGATAATTGTTCTTTTTATGAATGCCATGCTTGTATCCTCGTTACGCTGACAGAGTTTTGCAGCGCGTTCGACGCGCTTTTTTTTACAACACTATAATCAGTTTTTAATTAATTTAGCCTCTAATGACAGACGCCAACCTCTATTTTCTCCGATTTTATGCCTGAGACATCAAATTCTTGGTTAGATTTTCTTGTCAGTCAGGGCGCAAGCCTCAGTGAGACTGCACCGCCAGAGGTGGCTTCTGCCCCTGATCGCAGCACTGGTGCGGGTACTACCTTGGCACACAATGATTTTTTTACCGCTGCAACGCATCTTGGCACCCTTGCCCTTGAAGGGGCAGATGCAGCTAATTTTTTGCATAACCAGATTACTAACGATGTACTCAGTCTGGAAAACAATACCGCACGCCTGGCCGGTTATTGTTCACCCAAGGGGCGCTTGCTCGCCACCCTTTTACTTTGGAAATCTGAAGATCAATTATTTTTAACGCTACCACGCGACATCCTGCCCGGCATACAAAAACGTTTACAAATGTTTGTGATGCGCGCAAAAGTCAAGATCACGGATGTTAGCGATTCTCGCATTGCACTTGGCTTGTATGCACCATCGAGTGAGACTCTGCAGCGATTGTGCCCGACGTTGCCAGCGACAGCGTATGAGGTTGCACACGGCGAGGCGGGCACGCTGATACGATTGGCTGACGCATTGGACCATCCTCGCTATTATTTGATAGGCACGCTACAGCAGGCTTGTGATGCATGGCAGATGCTGTCCCAATTCATGCCCGCTGCCCCCACATCCTTATGGCGCTGGACCGAAATTATGGCTGGAGTGCCGCAGATAACGCAGGCAACGCAAGAACAGTTTGTACCGCAAATGATTAATTTTGAAGCAATCGGTGGCGTGAATTTTCGTAAGGGCTGCTATCCCGGACAAGAAATTGTCGCGCGCAGTCAGTATCTCGGAAAATTCAAGCGCAGAATGTTTGTGGCCACTCTTGAATCAACCAATGATGTGACCGATGTGCAAGCCGGTACTGAAGTGTTTTCCAGTCAGGATCCCGAGCAGCCCTGTGGCATGGTGGTGAATGCGGATCGCGGGCCCGATGGTCGGCTTGCCTGTCTGGTGGAACTCAAACTTGATGCGATAGTCACCAAGATACATGCAGCCATGCCTGATGGCCCAGTGCTGCAATTAGGCAGCTTGCCCTATGTGCTCCCAGAGCCGGAGTAAGTATGGATCTTATAGGCCGCATGGATCTCTACATTTATTACAAAGTCGACCCACGTAACGCTGCAGATCTGCAGCAAAAAATCATGGCGCTGCAAGCTGAATTATCCAGTGATGGGCAGGTACAGGCGCAACTTAAACAACGCACTAATGACAGCCTCTCAGCAGATACATTGCAGACATGGATGGAAGTCTATACATGCGTACCTCAAGGATTTTTAATGGTGCTTCAATCGGCCTGTGATGCCAGCAATGTGCATGCACTCATTACAGGTGAGCGGCATCATGAATTTTTTATGGATATTGCGGCATGTGCCTGATTGTATTTGCCTGGAAGCTAATTCCCGGATGTCCATTAATTCTGGCAGCGAATCGCGATGAATTTTATGCGCGCCCTAGTCAGAGTGCCGATTGGTGGCAAGATGCGCCGCATGTCTATGCAGGGCGTGATCTACAAGCTGGTGGTACCTGGCTGGGCATCAATAAACAAGCACGCTTTGCTGCGCTGACGAATATCCGCGATGGCTCTGGCAAATCTGAGAGCGCCCCTAGCCGTGGATCACTGGTGGCCGATTATTTACAAGGTGAGCTTGATGCCCGGGCTTATCTGGAAAACTTATCCAAAAACGCGCATCAATATCAAGGCTTTAATCTGATACTGGGCGATGCATCCAATATTTACTGGTTTTCAAATCACGGCAGCATTACGTTGCAATCGCTGGAGCCTGGTATTTATGGCGTATCGAATGCTGCACTCGATACGCCATGGCCCAAATTAGTCCGCGCGAAAGCGCAGTTTGCCAGCTTGTTGTGTCAGACCGCACCGGATGATGCTTATTTTGAGATGCTTGCCGATACCTCTCGCCCACCAGATCACCATTTGCCTCAGACTGGCGTAAGTCTGGAATGGGAACGTCTGCTCTCTTCAATTTGCATAGCGGCACCGGACTATGGCACACGTGTATCGTCGCTCTTGCGCGTGGATGATCAGCATGGTGCGGCATTGATAGAACGGCTGATACATTAAGCTTCATTTTGCAAGCGATGTGTCACAACTTCGCCAGCTGTTTTGCTTCTTTCTGCTTGATCAGTAATGTCGTGAATGCCTCCTCAGATACAGGCCTGGAAAAAAAATATCCTTGCGCCATGTCGCAACCCATCGCTTTGAGCCAGTCTCTTTGCTCAATATTTTCCACGCCCGGCGCAATCGCTTTTAAACCTAATTTGTGCGCCATTATCACCATGGTTTCGCACATCGTCCGGCTATTCTCATTGGTTGGAGAATCTTGTATGAATGATTGATCCATTTTTAAATAATCAACCTCAAATTTTCTCAGATAGGCCATCAACGAATGACCGATCCCAAAATGATCAATGATCAATTGGATTCCTGAGTTTTGCAGATCATTCAAACGATCTATAGCGACCTGCGTATCATGCATAAAAATTTTTTCAGTGATTTCTACTGCAATGAATTTTGATGCTTGCTTCAAATTTGAAAGCTGTGCGCTCCAATCAGTAGAAATTATTTTTTTACTGAATTCAAAGGCGGATTTATTCACACTGATCTGAAAATCAAATCCTGAAATAGCACTCCATTTTTTCGCACAATTAAGTGATTCATTAAAGACCCATGTATCAATTTCAGCAATCGTCCCTATTTCCTCAGCCAGATTAATAAATTCAAGCGGCTGCATCAGGCCAAATTCAGGATGCTGCCACCGTAGTAAGGCCTCGGCTTTAACGATGTCTCCCGATGCCAGATCTATCACCGGCTGATATACCACGATAAGCTGATGCAAGGGCAATGCATGACGTAGCTGCTCGATGACTTTCAGTCTGGCCCATGCAGAATCACGCATACTCACGGTAAAAAAACTGAACCGATTGCGACCTGCATTTTTCGAAACATACATCGCCTGATCAGCATTTCTCAATAAATCTTCAGCGCTCATGCCGTCATGCGGACAGAGCGTAATACCTATGCTGCCAGAAATTTTGACTTCTTTTTGTCCAATTAAAAATGGCCGGGCGAGCTCAGCCATGATTTCTTGTGCCAGAAGTTCTACGCTGGATATACGATTTACCTCTGTCAAAATCACTGTAAATTCATCGCCTCCCAGACGAGCTACGGTATCCGTACTGCGCACACAGGCATGTATGCGTTGCGCTGCGCTGATGAGCAATTGATCGCCTGCGGCATGACCTAACCCGTCATTGACTTCTTTGAATCCGTCTAAATCTATAAACAATAAAGCGAGTTGTGTACCACTGCGTTCCACACGTTTGACTTCAAGCTCCAGTCTGTCACGAAATAAATTTCGGTTGGGTAAGCTAGTGAGAGAATCATAATTTGCCTCTCTCCGACATTTTTCTTCCATCAAGGTACGTTCGGTTATATCTCTTGCTGTTCCG
>CAIVDH010000376.1 GCA_903904635.1 uncultured Burkholderiales bacterium
GATGCTGCGAAATGAATAGCGGCAAGTTTAGTGAAGGCGGTCAGAGTGCGTCAAGGTAAATGTCATCTCAGCACCTGTTTATTACGCAGCAATTTACTAATGAACATGTTTTTTAGAGAAATATCCTACTCATTTGTACATTGATACATTATTGGCACTGTTAGTGGGATGACGTGAATAACAGTTATGCATTTCAGCGAAAATTGTTTTTCCATTCTCTTAGAGCCGCGAACACTGTTACATCTGCTGTAATTTCTGCAAGCGATTGGCGATCTTTCAAGCGTCCTTCCAAACGCAACTGCTGCTCTATGGTTGGTTGTTTATAGCGTAAGAAAGGATTGGTCGCCTTCTCCATACCGATCGTAGATGGAACCGTTGCTATGCCATGAGCACGCTTGTCTTGTTCAACAATCAGTCTTGCTTGTAGCTGGGCATTGTCAGGCTCGGCCGCACAGGCAAAGCGCAGATTAGAGAGTGTGTATTCATGCGCACAATATACTTGTGTGGCGTCAGGCAAAGCAGCAAGCTTGGCCAGCGACACCGTCATTTGTGCCGCCGTTCCTTCAAACAGGCGACCACAACCGCCGGCAAATAGCGTATCACCGCAAAACAGCCATTGCTGCTCTGCTGCGTAATAGGCAATATGACCTGCCGTATGGCCGGGTACATCAATGACGGATAATTCAAGATTAAGCTCGGGCAGATGGATTTTTACCTGCTCATCTACCTTGTCGGTGACGCCTGCAATTTTTTCGTTGGCTGGCCCATATACTGGTACGAAAAATTTTTCCAGCAATGCCGCAACGCCGCCTGCGTGGTCAGCATGGTGGTGAGTGAGTAGAATAGCGTCGAGCGTGAGATTCTTTGATTCCAGCATGGCCAGTACAGGCGCTGCATCGCCAGGATCAACGACTACTGCATGTTGCTCATCATGGATTAACCATAAATAATTATCTGCAAATGCAGGGATAGCGCTTACATGCAAAGATTGTTTTACTGACATGGACATCAACCAATACTCTGTTGAAAAACCGATTATATCGCTCGGTGCATGGTTCGACACGCCAGCAGGCGCTTACATACAGGCTTGGGAGCAGGCGCGTCTCAATGAACTCACCGCCGACATATTTGGTTACAACGCGGTTCAGATCGGGCTGCCGCAGATAGATGGCTTGGCAGCCAATCGTATGCCTAATAAATGGCAGACCGATGTCATTGTGCCCACTGCACATAACGCAGAGCCTAAACAGGCGGTCGTACTGGCGCATGATTTTGCTGAGTTGCCTTTTGCCTCGCAAAGCCTGGATTTAGTGGTCCTGCCCCATGTACTCGAATTTGCAACTGAGCCGCATCAGGTGCTGCGTGAAGTCGAACGCGTATTGATACCAGAAGGGCAAGTCATCATTTGCGGCTTTAATCCTGTCAGCATGTGGGGTGTCCGTCAGGCGGCCGGTCGACTGACAGGCGCGCATTTTTTGCCCATGAATGGCGAATTCATTAGTGTGCCGCGCTTGAAAGACTGGCTTAAATTATTGAATATGGAAGTCAATCGCGGTAATTTTGGCTGCTATGCCCCGCCTTGTACAACAGCGCGCTGGTTGCAGCGTTTTGCATTTCTGGAAAAAGCCGGTGATCGCTGGTGGCCTTATTTGGGTGCGCTGTACATCGTACAAGCGATTAAACGTGTAAAGGGTATGCGCTTAATCGGACCTGTATGGCAAAACAAAATCAGCAGAGTCCGAGTGGGTGTGCCGGCCACGAATAAAATGAAAAACCAATTTGACGTTAAGACCAAACAGCATGGATAAAGTAGAAATTTTCACTGACGGTGCCTGTAAAGGTAACCCCGGCCCAGGCGGCTGGGGCGCATGGCTGATCGCAGGCGCTAATGAACGCGAATTATGTGGTGGTGAACTCAACACCACCAATAATCGTATGGAATTAATGGCCGTGATTGAGGCGCTAAATGCATTGAAGCGTCCGTGTGAAATCATATTGCATACAGATAGCCAGTATGTACAAAAAGGTATTAGTGAATGGATACATGGCTGGAAGGCTCGCGGCTGGAAAACTGCTGCCAAAGCACCAGTAAAAAATGTCGATCTATGGCAGGCCCTCGATGCTGCACAAGCGCGTCACAAGATAGAATGGCGCTGGATTAAAGGCCATGCTGGCCACGAAGGCAATGAGCGCGCCGATGCACTTGCTAATCAAGGCGTAGAAATGGTTTCATAAGCTGAAAAATTTCTTTTCAGCTTGCTTATTTTTCACAGTTTTTTATTTTTCCATCATGCGACAAATTGTTCTTGACACTGAAACTACCGGTTTAAATCCACGCACTGGCGACCGTATCGTCGAGATCGGTTGCGTTGAACTAATTAATCGTCAGCTCACTGGCAATAATTTTCATCGTTATACCAATCCTGAGCGTGAGTCTGATCCAGGCGCGCTTGCTGTACATGGATTGACCACGGATTTTTTGCGCGACAAGCCTAAATTTTCAGAGATAGCAGCTGACTTGTGCAACTTTATCGCAGACGCAGAAATCATCATTCACAACGCGCCGTTCGATGTGGGATTTCTCAATGTGGAACTGGAAAATTTATCCCTGCCAAATTTCACCAGCCAGGTAAAAAAAATCACGGATACCCTGCAGCAGGCTAAAGAGCTGCACCCGGGCAAACGCAATTCACTTGATGCGCTTTGTGATCGTTACGGTATATCAAACGCACACCGCACACTGCATGGTGC
>CAIVDH010000377.1 GCA_903904635.1 uncultured Burkholderiales bacterium
AGTAGGAAAATACACGAAATAATGATTGACGTGTGAAAAATTCCCACATAATATAATTTATGTAAAGAAACGGCATCTGAAAAAGGTACAAGCCTTCATTGATTTCCATTGCTATATTGTGAATAAACGAACTGTGTAAACGATTATTAAAAAAATGATAACCGTATTAATAGCCAATTACTTAAGCCAATAATAGAAAGATGCAGCGAGCTTAAGCTCAGCTGTAGTTAGCTAAGAATGAAAAATATAATCCTGGCCTGCCGCTTTGCATTGCTTACTTGCACACTTTGTCTCGGCATGATTTCGTCGGCAAATGCGGAAATTGCCCGGGCACGTGCCGAGTATCTTTATGGACCAGGAACCACTGAAAACGATGCGTGTGAATTAGCGCTGAGTAAGGCCAAGACAAAAGCGCTGGCCAGTGTGCTTGGTGAATCTGTCTCTGCTGAAGAGCTACTCTCTTGTCGGCAGACTAGCGGCAAATTAGCCGACTACGGTTGCGAATTGAATCAGGTAACGTGGACACAAATTGATGGCGATATAAAGAAAACCATCAGCGAAAAAACACAAAAAGAATCCAGAGAAGGTGCCACAGCCTGTGTTGCTGAGATTGAGGTGGATGTGGATATTCCATCCAAAAAACCCGACCCGAATTTTTTTGTTCGTGCTGATTTTAAGCAAACGATATTCAGAGTAGGAGACAATTTTAATCTGGATATAGAATTTTCTGATGCCGGCCACTATGCAGTATTTAACTGGCTACCACATGATAGTAATGCGGTAATAAGAGTCATACCCACACCTGACGATACTAATCTGTCTAGCGTATCGATTGGTAAAGATAAATCAAAAAATTTAAAGACTACTTATCAAATGGTCGCAGGATGGTCCGATTCTTACGGCACTAAAAGAAAATTTTATGATGAATATCTTTTGGTGATCGCCACAAAAAAGCCTCAGAAATGGTTATCACAATATAGCCTGGATGATTTTAAGCGCATGATCAGAGAAATACCGAATGATGAACGCAGGCTTGTTAAAAAAGCCTACCAGATCACTAAAAATTAAAGTCCATCATGCGTTTTTTTTTCTTGCTCAATATGGCTGTGTATATCACCTTACTATCAGGATGCGCCACGCGTTATATAGAGCGCAATCCTGGTGAAGAAGCGCTGAGTGATAATTTCGGTGATGTCGTAGTGTCGCAAGCGGCTGAGGGATTTAAAAAAAATCCACCAACCTGTCTTGGTGTGTTGCCGTTTGGTGCACGCAAAGTAGCTTTTGAGCCTACGGAAGAAGTCAGAAAAGCCATGCATTCGCATTTGGCGCCCACGGGTATACAACTGATTCCAATTCAAAAAATTAATACTGTCTTTGATAAAAATGAATCACAAATCAATAACCTGCGCACTATTGCTAAATCAACAGGCTGCGCTACCCTGCTCGTTGGCGAAGTCATAGAAAGTAGCTCGCGATTCTGGGGAATTTATTCTGAAGTAAAAATTGGCGCCATGATAAAAATTATCAACGCTAATGACGGTGCCACCCTTTGGGAGGGCAAACACATCGCTGTTGTGCGAGACGGGGGAATTCCTCTCAATCCCATTACGGCATTAACCAGCGCAGTCTCAGCAGGTGTGAATTTGCGCCAGGAGCAGGTAACACGAACCACGCATGATTTGGCCAGACGACTAGTCAATGCCATACCGGGCTTGAAGTTTACAGAGACGCCCATGCTAGCTGAGAAAATTAGCCCACCTGGCGAAGTTATCCAACCTCAGGAATCGTCAATAAGCGCTTTCAAAAAATCATTGAAAGACAAATCTGACGCAGAAGTCGAAACAGCCATTGTTGATGCGCTGGCTAGCGATCAATGGCCTATCATTAAAGACCGCGAAGAGCTGGCTGAGTTACTGATTACGAAAGCGCCACAAAACCCTGCCGGATACCGCGAGCTAGTTAAGTCTAAGCTGGCTACCAGACAAGGTGGGATGGCTGTGAATTATGGCAAAAAATTAGTACAGCTAGAACCCCAAAATCCAGATAACCAATTTCTGCTTGGACGTGCTTATCTTGATGCGGAAAAGCCAGAGCAAGCGGTACAGCCATTATTATTAGCTGCCGGATCAGATTTACCCAAGCCGGTTTACTTTACTGCCTTGGGATTAAGCTATTCTCAGCAGGGACAATATACCCTTGCTATTGCTGCGCAAAAAAAGGCATTGGAATTAGCGCCAAATGATCAATTCGCGCTTTTACAACTTGGCATGGCTTTGGCCTTCGCGGATGATGAAGTAGAGGCTGCAATCGCAATACGTAAAAGTATTATTCTCGCCATTGCGAATAATGAACGCGCCTCTGCAGTAAGAGGTATGAACGCTTTACAGTCGCTGGGTTTGGAAAATCAATTCACGGCAGAAGAGTTCAGCGCGATACAGGAAAAAATTCAACAACTTTAACTGAGGAGAAAACCATGAAACACCTTACTCACCGATATATTGCTTTAGCTGGCATCACCCTGCTTGCAGCCTGCTCGACCCCAAAACCGGGTACGCCTGATTTTGTTCGTAGCCAGGAACAAG
>CAIVDH010000378.1 GCA_903904635.1 uncultured Burkholderiales bacterium
AACCCCTCAACTTTTGAGGGGTTTTTATTTTCTGGCCAGGTCTGTAAATATTCAGACTGGCAAATTGCACAAGATTTTTCATGTAATCAGCGGTTTTTAGGGCAATGACAAGGTAGAAGACTTGTTCTATAATCCGCCGCAGTAATGGTCTGTTTTATGAGTAAGACTGCTTTATAAGATCTTCTCATCACTGCCCTTGCTAGCCTTACCAGTCTTATTTGCACCAGCCCCCAAGAAATCTTCTACAACTCAGGGTGCGCTGGTTGCCTGCATCAATGACTTTCTGTCTTAGCCGCATCGCATGATGATGGCGCTGATTTAATCACTGCTAATTGCAACCAACCAGTTATACAAGAATCGTAGATGAATACTATTGAGGCGAAAAAAGTCCTCGAGACTGCACTTTTGTGTACCCACGAGGCACTCTCTATCAATGATCTGAAGAAGCTTTTCAACGGATCTGCAGATAACGACGAAGACGCAATGGATGTCGACTCCATCAAGACCATGCTCGAAGAGCTGGTTCATGATTGGTCTGATCGTGGAGTGGAATTGGTTTGCCTTTCCACAGGCTGGCGATTTCAGAGCCGCCCTGGAATGAAAATTTTCCTCGATAGGTTAAATCCGGAAAAGCCGCCAAAATATACGCGGGCAACACTAGAAACACTGGCCATCATTGCTTATCGTCAGCCAGTTACGCGAGGTGACATAGAAGAAATTCGTGGCGTTGCGGTAAGTTCGCAAATCATAAAAATGCTGGAAGACCGAGGCTGGATAGATGCAATTGGCCACCGTGATGTGCCTGGGCGTCCGGCTTTGTTTGCCACTACCCGGCAGTTTTTGGATGATCTCGGTCTGACTTCGCTGGATCAATTGCCGCCACTACAGCAAATAGGTAAAGATGCCTTGCAGGGTGAGGCTGCCTTAAGCGTCCATGCAATGGAACAAAGTCTGGAAGCGAGCATGAATCAGGCATCAATAGAGTTTGCCGATCCTGCTAGTGGCACCGATGAGCAGGTGCATGAAGTAAGCGTTGCTCATGGTGGTGACGAAGTCGTTGCCGATGAATCAGAGTCTCAAGATGTAGCACAAGCCGAACAACTAAATGAGCATGAGGATAGCGTAGCCGCGCAAATCCAATCCCCAACAGAACCTAGCGATGACTCCTCCCAACCCCAATAATTCTCCTGATTCCGTGAGTACTCCGGATACCAATAAAGAATCTGATCACACGCGTGATGAACGCACAGCAAATTTTACTGATGCGCCTACAGAAAAACAGGCAGATGGAAAAGGTCCGCGTCGCGGACTGAGAGGGCCGCACTCATTGCGTCGATCACGTACTGGCACTGGCAGCGCTGGCGCAGAGCGCGCTTCGTCTACATCGCCTACATCACCGGCATCGCCGACGCTATCCGCGGCACAACAACGCAAAGCATTTACAGATAATCAAAATCTTCGTCCAGCTGGGGCGAGACCAGCCGCACGCAAGCCAGAGCATGATCATCGGGAAAGCAGAGGGCCGCGCGACAACCGTAAGCCTGCAGCGCGCAGCGCTATCGGTTCAGATGCGGATTCCGTATTTTCTTTCGTCACATCCGATTCTTTTGATCAGTTTGCAGTTGCTGATGAAAAAACAGATGCAGGCAAACATGCTAATCGCAATGTAAAAACAGTCAGGCGTGACCTTACGGCTGATGATGACGCACCAAAGTTGCATAAAGTGCTGGCCGAGGCTGGCCTGGGATCACGTCGTGACATGGAAGAGCTGATCATTGCGGGACGCGTGTCTGTCAATGGAGAGCCAGCCCACATAGGCCAGCGCATACTACCTGCTGATTTGGTGCGTATCAACGGTAAGCTGATACAAAGAAAAATAAGCAATAAGCCGCCGCGTGTTCTGGTTTATCACAAGCCTTCCGGTGAGATAGTCAGCAGCAGCGACCCGGAAGGTCGCGCAACCGTATTTGATCGTCTGCCCAACATGAAGGCAGCCAAATGGCTGGCTGTCGGACGTCTCGATTTCAATACCGAAGGTTTGTTGTTGTTTACGACCTCGGGTGATCTAGCAAATAAATTAATGCATCCGCGCTACGGTATAGAGCGCGAATATGCTGTGCGTACTCTTGGTGAACTTGAAGAGGGCATGCGCCAAAAATTACTCTCAGGCGTAGAGCTCGATGATGGCGTTGCGCAGTTTTCAAAAATAGCGGATGGCGGTGGAGAAGGTGCTAATCGCTGGTACCGCGTAATTATCTCCGAAGGTCGCAATCGTGAAGTGCGCCGTATGTTTGAAGCAGTTGGCCTGACAGTGTCGCGGCTTATACGCACACGTTATGGCGTCATGACGCTGCCACCTGGCTTGAAGCGTGGTCGCTGGGAAGAGCTCGATGAGCACGCCGTGCGCAGCTTGCTGGCCCAGACAGGCGTGGAAAAAGCGCCGGCAACTGCACGCGGGGCACAGGGTCGGTCGCCACAAAAAGGATATGCTCGCCCTGCAAATGGCAATGCAATGGGCCGTGATTCCAGCCGGGGTGCGGGTAATCCGCAATGGCGCTCCGATGGTCCGGTTGATCGTAATGGCGCTGCTGGCAACAACAAACGGCCGGCTCGACCGCGTCAGCCCGATCCTTTGCAAACAGCACTCGGATATCCTGCGACTGGCAACGGCGGAAGAAATGCGCGTGGTCCACAGGACGCGCAGCGCAGACGAACGCAGGGAACGACCACTGGTGGAAGTAATGCATGGTCTGCTGATCGCTTTGGTACAGGTACAGGCCCACGTCGCAAGACCAGAGGTTAATAGTGAGACTTGGTATTAATAAGTTGACATCATGTTAGTAGCGCTTTGATAAGCATTTGATGTCAAACTGGCTAACGCATTGCGGCCAGAAGCCTTATCGCATATAATTCCGGGCTAATTAAACCTGCCGACATTGCATCTTGAGCGCCTTGTAACTATTGCTGCTTGATGCGGATTTTGGCGGGGCGCATAAGAAAGATGGGCACTTGCCCATTTTTTTTTTCCTGAACAGTTTTGTATAGCCAGATCGCAACGCGTAAACAGGTTGTCGAGCGGGTCGGAGACTCTTTTTGGTTTTATCCGTATTGATAGAAAAAACCGTGACCGGCATGGGTTACGAGCTAGTTGATTTCGAGCAGGCTGCGCGCGGCTTGCTGCGTGTTTACATCGACTTTCCGCCGGGCGCTGATGGTCCGATCACGGTAGAAGATTGTGCAAAAGTCACACATCAGCTGTTGCATGTGCTGACAGTTGAAAATGCGGCATATGAGCGGCTTGAGGTTTCCTCGCCCGGGCTTGATAGGCCGCTAAAAAAGCTTACAGATTACGTGCGATTTGCCGGGTGTGAAGTAACGATCAAGTTACGCATGCCCATGCCGAGTGCTGCCAATCGCAAATCGTTCGAAGGTATTTTGCATGCACCAGAAGGCGAAGTGCTTAAGCTTGAATTCGAAGGAAAAGACGGGCCGGCGATGTTGGAGTTCTCGCTGGCAGAGGTAGATAAGGCACGTTTAGTGCCAAAAGTGGATTTCAGGAGCCGTAAATGAGTCGCGAAATTTTGATGTTGGTTGATGCGCTGGCGCGCGAAAAAAATGTCGACAAAGAAGTCGTCTTTGGTGCGCTTGAGCATGCGCTGGCGCAGGCTACCAAAAAACGCTATGAAGGCGAGGTTGATATTCGTGTTGCGATTGATCGCGATACGGGTGAATTCGAATCATTCCGCCGCTGGCATGTCGTACCTAATGAAGCGGGTCTGCAATTGCCGGATCAGGAAATCCTGCATTTTGAAGCCCAAGAGCAAATTGAAGACATCGATGTGGATGACCACATAGAAGAGCCGATAGAGTCGCTGGAATTCGGTCGTCGTTTTGCACAAGATACCAAGCAAGTCGTATTGCAGCGTATACGTGATGCCGAACGCGAACAAATCCTGGCTGATTTCCTTGAACGTGGCGACACCCTCGTGACCGGCACCATCAAGCGCATGGAGCGCGGTGATGCCATCGTTGAATCAGGCAAAATCGAAGCGCGTCTGCCGCGTGATCAGATGATTCCAAAAGAAAATCTGCGCATAGGCGATCGTGTACGTGCATTTATTTTGCGCATAGAGCGTAACGCGCGCGGCCCACAAGTCATTCTTTCACGCACTGCGCCTGAATTCATCATGAAGCTGTTTGAACTCGAAGTTCCTGAGATCGAGCAGGGCATGCTGCAAATTAAATCTGCTGCACGCGACCCCGGCGTACGCGCCAAAATAGCTGTTTACACCAGTGACAAGCGCATAGACCCTATCGGCACCTGCGTAGGCATGCGCGGTTCGCGTGTACAGGGCGTCACCGGTGAACTGGGTGGCGAACGTGTTGATATCGTTTTATGGTCAGAAGACCCGGCACAATTCGTCATCGGTGCTTTGGCACCAGCAAATGTCTCCTCGATTTTGGTCGATGAAGAAAAACATGCGATGGACGTTGTGGTTGATGAAGAAAATCTGGCTATCGCGATTGGTCGTGGTGGTCAAAACGTGCGACTGGCCAGCGAACTGACAGGATGGCAAATCAACATCATGACTGCTGAAGAATCAGCAGACAAAGCAGCTTCAGAGACAGCCGGCATACGTGTGCTGTTCATGGAAAAACTCGATGTCGACCAGGAAGTGGCTGACATACTGGCGCAAGAAGGTTTCTCTACGCTGGAAGAAATTGCTTACGTGCCGATTAATGAGATGCTTGAAATTGAAGCCTTTGATGAAGATACAGTCAATGAGTTGCGTAACCGTGCACGCGATGCACTGGTAACAGAGGCTATCGCATCCGAAGAAGGCTTGGAAGGTATGGATGATGCATTAATCAACCTCGAAGGCATGGACAGAGTCACTGCCGGCAAGCTCGGATTAGCTGGTATTAAATCAGTTGATGCATTCGCTGGTTTGGCTTATGACGAATTTGGCGCCATTCTGGCTTTGCCAGCCGATCGGGCGCGCAAGTTGATTGAAGAAGAATTCAAAGATGTGACCGACGATGAGATGAAGCTGATCGATGCGAAATATGACGATCATGCCAAAGCGCTGCAAGCGCTGGTATGGAGTCTTGCAGAGAGCAAGTAAGTCGAAAAGCCTGAACATTACGCAACGCGTCACTAGAAAAAAAGAGGACTGAATGGCGAGCAATAACGTAGCCCAATTTGCCACCGAGCTGAAAATGCCGGCTGAACTGCTGCTTAAACAGCTGCAGGAAGCCGGCGTTTTGAAAAGCTCGCTTGAAGACGATCTCTCCAAAGACGACAAGGACAAACTGCTCGGGCATTTGCGTCGTGCGCATGGTGCTGCGCCGGATGGTGAGAAGAAAAAAATTACGTTGACGCGCAAAGAAACGACTGAAATCAAACAAGCAGATTCCAGCGGAAAATCGCGCACGATACAAGTTGAAGTCCGTAAAAAACGTACATTCGTAAAGCGCGATGAAACAGCGCCAGTCGAAGAAGCTGAAGCGCCCAAAGTAAATGTCATTGATGAAGCCGAGTTGGCTCGTCGCGAGGAAGAGGCGCACCGTCAGGCTCAGTTGATCGCTCGTCAGGAAGCCGATCTGCGCGAAAAGCAAGACCGTCTTGCTAAGCTCGAGCTTGAGCGTGAAGAGCAGGCAAAAGCTGCGCATGCTGCTGAAGATGAAGTTAAAAAAGCCAAAACCGCAGATGAAGCCGCAGTAGCCGCGGGTACTGTTGTTGCTGAAGAAAAGCGCAAAAAAGTTGAGCAAACTGCCAAGGAAGCGACGGCAAAAGCTGCTGTCACTGAGCAGGCGCGTAAAGCGGTTGCGGATGAAGTGGCGCAAATCAAGTTAATGATGGCCACGCCACGCAAAGTGGCCAAGGCACCAGAACCAGTAGCACCCGTTGCGCGTGCCAGCGAAGGCACCTTACATAAGCCAGCCGACAAAAAAGCGGGCGCCAAAAAAGAAGAGAAAAAACCTGTTGTAGCGACTGACAAAAAATCCATCAAATCTGCCAATGTGTCTTCCACCTGGCAGGATGAAGCAAAAAAACGCAGCCCGGGTGGTCTCAAGACACGCGGTGCGGCAGCTGGTGGTGGCCGCGAAGGCTGGAGATCTGGCCCGCGTGGACGCCGCAATTCACATGCCGAAGATAGGGAAACCAATTTCCAGGCACCGACCGAAGCAGTGGTCAGAGAAGTCCACGTTCCAGAAACCATTACCGTGGCAGAGCTGGCCCACAAAATGGCAGTCAAAGCCTCAGAGGTAATCAAGCAATTGATGAAGCTGGGACAAATGGTCACCATCAATCAAGTGCTCGATCAGGAAACAGCAATGATTCTGGTTGAAGAGATGGGCCACATTGCCCATGCGGCCGAACTGGATGATCCGGAAGCCATACTCGACACCGGCATAGAACATGTGGACGCTGAACTACTGCCACGTGCTCCAGTGGTAACAGTGATGGGACACGTAGACCACGGCAAAACCTCATTGCTCGATTACATACGCCGTGCCAAAGTCGCTTCCGGCGAAGCAGGCGGCATTACGCAGCATATCGGTGCTTATCACGTTGAAACACCGCGCGGCATGATTACCTTCCTAGATACACCAGGTCATGAGGCGTTTACCGCCATGCGTGCCCGCGGTGCAAAAGCAACTGACATCGTTATTCTGGTTGTAGCAGCGGATGATGGTGTGATGCCTCAAACCAAAGAAGCAATCGCGCATGCGAAAGCGGCAGGCGTGTCATTGGTTGTTGCGATTAACAAGATTGACAAGCCCGGTGCCAATCCTGATCGCGTCAAACAAGAGCTGATTGCTGAACAAGTCGTACCAGAAGAATACGGTGGCGAATCACCATTCATACACGTGTCTGCCAAGACAGGTGAGGGCATAGACACCCTGTTGGAAAACGTACTGTTGCAGGCTGAAGTATTAGAGCTTAAAGCACCAGTTGACACCCCGGCTAAAGGTTTGGTGATTGAAGCCAAGCTCGACAAAGGTCGCGGCCCGGTTGCGACCATCATGGTTCAGTCAGGTGTACTCAGACGCGGCGATATTGTACTGGCTGGTTCCTCCTACGGTCGCGTTCGTGCGATGTTGGACGAAAACGGCAAAGCCATTACCGAAGCGGGTCCTTCAATCCCAGTAGAAATTCAAGGCCTGACTGAAGTGCCGGCTGCTGGCGAAGATGTGATGGTGCTCACTGATGAGCGCAAGGCACGTGAAATCGCGCTCTTCAGACAAGGCAAATTCCGCGACGTCAAACTGGCCAAGCAACAGGCAGCGAAGTTGGAAAATATATTCGAGCAAATGGGCGAAGGCGAAGTTAAAAATCTCGCGCTCATCGTCAAGTCGGACGTGCAGGGCTCGCAGGAAGCATTGGTCTCATCATTGCAGAAACTCTCTACCAGCGAAGTGCGGGTACAGATTGTTCACGCCGCAGTTGGCGGCATCAGCGAATCCGATGTCAACCTTGCGCTGGCATCCAAAGCCGTCATCATTGGCTTTAATACCCGCGCTGATGCATCCGCACGCAAGCTTGCAGAATCGAATGGCATTGATATTCGTTACTACAACATCATTTACGATGCGATCGACGAAATCAAAGCGGCCATGTCCGGCATGCTCTCGCCAGAGAAACGCGAACACGCCCTCGGCTTGGTCGAAATTCGTCAGGTCTTTGTGGTCAGCAAAGTTGGTGCAATTGCCGGTTGCTACGTGCTCGAAGGTCAGGTTAAGCGTGGTGCCTCAGTTCGGCTATTGCGTGACAACGTTGTCGTCTGGACCGGTGAACTTGATTCACTCAAACGCTTCAAAGACGATGTGAAAGAAGTGAAGTCCGGCTTTGAATGCGGATTGTCATTGAAGAATTTCAATGACATCAAAGAAGGCGATCAACTGGAAGTATTTGAAGTGCAGGAAATTGCCCGTACTTTGTAAAACGCTCTTCCGTGCAGGTCCGTTCCCAGTTCGGGTAACGGCCTGCTTAGGGTGAACCTTCTCTTCGTAGGGTTCGATGCAGAATTTCGCTCATATTCCCTGATTGACTGATAACGCATGTCCAAACATAGCAAATCCATGCCCGGCAGGGGTCAGCGTGTCGCTGACCAGATACAGCGTGACTTAGCTGAACTGATCGCGATGGAATTAAAAGATCCCAGGGTCGGTATGGTGACGCTCACCGAAGTGCAGCTTACCGCCGATTATGCGCATGCCAAAATTTTCTTTACCACCCTCGCAGATG
>CAIVDH010000379.1 GCA_903904635.1 uncultured Burkholderiales bacterium
CCATGACCAAACCCATCATGAAGGCCACGCCTATACCAACTTTGCGCGGCTGGTAAATACTCCAGAAAACCAGTGTCAGCGCGACAAAGTCAGGCACCCAGTGCCAACCACCCCAAGGCAGGAGATTGAGGAATGATGCAGCTATGAGGCTAATGGCAATGAATGCCGGACTGACCGGCAGCAATATGTAATCACGGTCCAGCATCATCATGGCGATTCTCCGGATTCTTTTTGCCCTGCACGTGGTTTAAGCTTGGACTCTGGCGTCTCAACCGGAGGAGGGATGGGCACCATGGCTTTGGGTTCTGTCAAAAGCACCAACAACTGCCTGTTACGCGACACGCCGCCGGTGGGCAGGCAGGAAATGCGGGCAAAAGCATCTGCAGTTTTACTTTCCACAGCGGTGACTGTGGCCACCGCCAGACCCGGAGGATAAACGCCATCAATACCTGAGGTCATCAGCACATCGCCTTTTTGGATGTCTGCATTTGATGCCATAAATCGCAACTCCAGCGTGCCGGACTGACCCCTGCCATAAGCCACGCTACGCACTCCGCTGCGCAAAACCTGCACCGGTATTGCATGATCTTTGTCCGTCAATAAAGTCGCTTCAGAGGTAAAAGGGAAAACGCGGGTGACCTGGCCGATCACACCCTGATGATCAATGACTGGCTGTCCCGGTTCTATGCCATGACTGCTGCCACGATCAAGAATGACTTTGCGGGAAAACGGATCACGGGCGTCATACAAAATCTCGCTCATTACCGAGCGCACACCCATACGTTCTGAGGCAGACAGCAGTTCACGCAGGTGTGCATTTTCAGCCAACAATTGTCGGCTTTGCTGCAGTTGCTGCGCATTGATCAGCTGATGCTCACGCATGCGCCGGCTCTCGGCGTGCAGGGTATTTAAAGTGGAAAAGTAATCCGTCACTGCAAAGAATGCATCACGCGGCAAAATTGCCGCCGACTGCAGCGGATACAGGACGACGGCAACGGCGCGACGCATCGTGCCTAGCGCACCAAGACGCGAATCGGCCATTAGCAAGCCCACCGCAATCAGCGCAAAAAACATCATTTTGGCGCGTGCCGAGGCGCCTTGTTTGAATAGTGGCGGGGGGCTGTATTCCATCAGATCAGATAAAGCAGGGCAGCCGGAATTGAATGGCGAAGAACATCAAAAACAAGGGCTGTCTGCTTGAGCAAATCAGACAGCCCTGGGTTCATTAGTCGTAAGAGAAGAGTGAGCCCAGCTTGTCCATACGCTCTAGCGCCATGCCAGAGCCGCGCACCACACAAGTAAGCGGATCTTCCGAAACCAGAACAGGCAAGCCGGTCTCTTCCATCAGCAGACGATCGAGGTCACGCAACAGCGCGCCGCCACCGGTCAGCATCATGCCTTTTTCGGCAATGTCGGCGCCCAGCTCAGGCGGGGTCTGTTCCAGCGCGTTTTTGACGGCTGAAACAATGTTATTGAGCGGATCGGTCAGCGCTTCGAGCACCTCATTACTGGAGATAGTAAAGGAGCGCGGTATGCCTTCGGACAGGTTGCGACCCTTGACTTCCATCTCGCGCACTTCCGTACCCGGAAAGGCTGAGCCAATTTGCTTCTTGATGGCCTCTGCGGTCTGCTCACCAATCAGCATGCCGTAGTTACGGCGGATATAGTTGACGATGGCTTCATCAAATTTGTCGCCGCCTACACGGACCGAACCTTTGTAGACCATGCCGCCCAACGAAATTATGCCGACTTCGGTCGTGCCACCACCGATATCGACCACCATGGAACCGGTTGCCTCAGACACTGGCAGGCCGGCACCGATCGCGGCCGCCATAGGCTCTTCGATCAGGAATACTTGCGAGGCACCTGCGCCTAGCGCAGATTCGCGGATTGCGCGCCGCTCGACTTGCGTGGAGCCGCAAGGTACGCAAATGATGATGCGCGGCGAAGGCTTAAAAAGCTTGGTGTCATGCACCATGCGGATAAACTGCTTGAGCATCTGCTCAGTGACGGTAAAGTCAGCAATGACACCGTCTTTCATAGGGCGAATTGCTTCGATATTGCCATGCACTTTGCCCAACATGGCCTTAGCCTCACGGCCAACTGCCTGTATATTTTTCTTGGCATTAGGGCCGCCCTGCTGGCGAATTGCAACAACAGAAGGCTCGTCAAGAACGATACCCAGACCGCGAGCGTAAATTAGCGTGTTGGCAGTGCCCAAATCAATCGCCAGATCATTCGAAAAATAACTACGTAGAAATCCAAACATGAATCGTGTCCTTATGCGCCAAATCTAGGCGCGTTGTGGAAAGTAAATCTTTGATTTGCTGCAAAAAATGGGGGAATCCAAGCCTAAGGGGTTACATCCATTAACCTAGTATTCTACCTTATAATCAGTGCTGAATTGGCTGACAGAAATGCTATAAATCGCATCTATTACGTGATTGTTTCATCGAAAACTTTCAGCCCCAATTAGGTATATCGTCATACTTTGCAATTTTTTTAATCTTCGATCAGTCGGCCAGACCGGCGCATAGCCTTCATGTCACTCACACTAAACGATATTGAACGTCTCTCCAAGCTGGCACAATTGGATTTGACAGAGCAGCAATCCGCAGATGCACTGGACAAACTCAACAGCATTTTTGCCTTGGTAGAGCAAATGAAAGCGGTCGATACCAGCGGAGTTGCGCCGCTATCTCATCCGATTGCAGTCTGGCGTGACGATCTCTCGCTCAGGCTGCGGGAAGACAAGGTCACCGAAACCAACCGCCGGGACGCTTATCAAAAACCTGCGCCATCAGTACAAGATGGTCTTTACCTGGTACCCAAGGTCATTGAATAGCCAAAATAGCCAGAATAACCACCGAACCGACCGTGCCGGCAACAACCGACATGCCATTCGCTCTGCATCATCACTCCGTACATGCATACCAAGACACTAAAACAGCTTTCCGCCTTATTGCGGGACAAAAAAATCTCTGCAACCGAGCTGGCCCAGCTTTATCTGACCCGCATAGGCCAGAGCGATCTGAACGCCTTTACGAGCATCGATGCGGCGCTGACTCTGGAACAAGCCCGGGCAGCCGACGATCGCATCGCAAAAGGTTTAGCCACTGAACTGACCGGCCTGCCTATTGCACACAAAGATATTTTCGTTACCGAGGGCTGGCGATCCACTGCCGGCTCCCGGATGCTCGAAAACTACAGCAGCCCATTTGATGCGACTGTGGTGGAACAGTTCCGCAAAGCAGGGATAGTCACGCTGGGAAAATTGAATTGTGATGAATTTGCCATGGGCTCATCCAATGAAAACTCCTATTTCGGCCCCGTCAAAAACCCTTGGGACAAAACAGCCGTACCGGGCGGTTCTTCTGGCGGATCAGCTGCCGCTGTCGCCGGCGCACTCACACCGGCCGCCACCGGCACCGATACCGGCGGATCAATACGCCAACCCGCGGCGTTATGCGGCGTTAGCGGCATAAAGCCGACATATGGCCGAGTTTCGCGTTTTGGCATGATTGCCTTTGCATCCTCCCTAGATCAGGGCGGGCCTATCGCGCGCACCGCTGAAGACTGCGCCATGCTGCTCTCAGCGATGGCCGGCTTTGATGAGCGCGATTCAACCAGCATAGAACGCCCACCGGAAGATTTTTCGCTGGCAGTGCAAAATGACATCAAAGGCTTGAAAATCGGCGTGCCGCGTGAGTATTTCGGCAAGGGTCTGGCCACCGATGTGGAGGCTGCCATCCGCGAGGCACTGCGCGAGTATGAAAAGCTTGGTGCCACACTGGTTGATATTTCTCTGCCCAAAACCGAATTGTCGATACCGGTCTATTACGTGATCGCCCCTGCGGAGGCCTCATCGAATTTGTCGCGCTTTGATGGCGTGCGCTACGGCCACCGCGCAGCCGAATATACCGACTTGTCAGACATGTATCGCAAAACCCGCTCCGAAGGCTTTGGCGATGAAGTCAAACGCCGCATTCTGGTTGGCGCCTATGTACTTTCACATGGCTACTATGATGCTTACTACGTGCAGGCACAAAAAATCCGCCGCTTAATTGCGGAAGATTTTCAACAGGCCTTCAAGCAATGCGACGTCATCATGGGACCCGTCGCACCGACTGTGGCATGGGATCTGGGCTCAAAAGTGAATGATCCACTGGCAAATTATCTGGCTGATATTTTTACGCTTTCTACCAGTCTCGCCGGCTTGCCGGGCATGTCTATTCCGTGCGGATTTGGTCAGGGCGGAAAAAATGCCCAACGTCCGGTGGGCTTGCAATTAATCGGCAATTATTTCGAAGAAGCCAAACTATTGGGCATCGCCCATCAGTTTCAGCTCGCAACCGACTGGCATACGCGCCATCCGGCTGGTATTTGAAGAGGACGCACACATCATGCAATGGGAAGTAGTCATCGGACTCGAAACACATGCGCAGCTCACCACTGAGTCCAAAATATTCAGCGGCGCGCCAATAAAATTTGGCGCCGAAGCCAACACGCAAGCTTGCCCGGTTGATCTGGCCTTGCCCGGCGTGCTGCCCGTATTGAATAAGGGCGCAGTTGAACGTGCCATACAGTTTGGTCTGGCCATCGGTGCCACAATCACGCCTGAATCGATATTTGCGCGTAAAAATTATTTTTATCCTGATTTGCCCAAGGGTTATCAAATCAGTCAGTTCGAAATACCGGTCGTGCAGGGTGGACGGATTTCTTTTGTGCTGGAAGCGGATGGCAAAGCAGAAGTCAAAAGCGTGCAATTAACGCGCGCCCATCTTGAAGAAGATGCGGGCAAATCGCTACACGAAGATTATCAGGGCATGACTGGCATAGATTTAAATCGCGCCGGCACACCATTGCTAGAGATTGTCACCGAACCCGACATGCGCAGTGCCGCAGAAGCGGTGGCCTATGCCAAGGCATTGCATGCGCTGGTAATGTGGCTGGGCGTTTGTGATGGCAACATGCAAGAAGGATCGTTTCGCTGTGATGCCAACGTCTCGGTTCGACCAGTCGGCCAAAAAGAATATGGCACGCGCTGCGAAATTAAAAATCTGAATTCATTCCGCTTTCTGGAAGAAGCGATCAATTATGAAGTACGCCGCCAGATAGAAGTGATAGAAGATGGTGGCCGCATCGTTCAGGAAACGCGTCTGTATGATCCGGACAAAAAAGAAACCCGCTCCATGCGCAGCAAAGAAGATGCGATGGACTATCGCTATTTTCCTGATCCCGATCTGCTGCCACTGCGTATTAGCGAAGAGTGGATAGCGCGCGTCAAAGCCGCTCTGCCAGAATTACCGGCCGCGATGCGTGAGCGTTTTATCAGCGACTATCAGTTGTCGGAATATGATGCGATGGTGCTGACGCAATCGAAAGCGATGGCTGGCTATTTTGAACAAGTCATCAACGCCGCCGGACGTGAGCAGGCTAAGCCCGCTGCCAACTGGCTAATGGGCGATGTGGCCTCCACGCTAAATCGCGAGGGTATGGATATTGCCACCTCACCCGTGAGCGCAAAACAATTGGCTTTACTGCTGACACGCATCGCCGATGGCACTATCTCCAACAAAATTGCCAAGGAAGTATTCGCCGGCATGTGGGAAGCAAAATCGGATCATGATGCGCTGGCTGATGACATCATCGAGTCTAAAGGCCTCAAACAAATTTCCGATTCGGGCGCACTGGAAAAAATCATTGATGAGGTGTTGGCAGCTAACGCAAAATCCGTGGAAGAATTCAGGTCGGGCAAAGAGAAAGCATTCAATGCACTCATCGGTCAGGCGATGAAGGCCAGCAAAGGAAAAGCTAATCCGGCGCAGCTGACTGAATTACTGAAGAAAAAACTGGGATAGAAATTATTTAAAAACATTCAACGTCATTGAAAATAAAAAAGGCACTGGTGATCAGTGCCTTTTTTTCGTACTGCGATATTTATGTGCCCTTATGTGTCCCTATGCGACACCGTACTGCTGACGATACGCCGTTACCGCATCTTTATACTGTGCCAGTTCTGCATGCGCACCTGGCTCTGACAAGTAAGTAAACAAATCATTCAGATTGGCGATAGCGATCACGGGTATACCGACAGATTGCTCCACCTCCTGCACCGCAGAGAGTTGCGACAACGCCCCTTCTGCGCCGCTTTTTTCCATAC
>CAIVDH010000380.1 GCA_903904635.1 uncultured Burkholderiales bacterium
CAAATTTTTAAGGAGTATTTAAGGTAAAAAAAATGATTCATAAAAAAACGGGAAGCAATAGCTTCCCGTTATTACATTCAACAAACAAACTTATAGTCATGCTATCAACAACTTCCCCATCTCTGACGGATTACGCGTCACCGTAATACCGCACGCATCCATGATGGTAAGCTTGGCTTCAGCCGTATCTGCACCACCGGAAATCAATGCACCTGCATGTCCCATGCGCTTACCTGGAGGCGCGGTAACACCAGCTATGAAACCAACGACTGGTTTTTTCATGTTGTCTTTAATCCAGTAAGCGGCGTTAGCTTCATCAGGACCACCAATTTCACCAATCATGATGACAGCATCCGTATCTGGATCATCATTGAACATTTTCATGATGTCTATGTGCTTTAAGCCATTGATAGGATCGCCACCAATACCCACGGCAGACGACTGGCCCAGACCTAATGCGGTCAGCTGACCTACAGCTTCATAAGTGAGCGTGCCGGAACGCGATACCACGCCGATGCGACCTTTTTTATGTATGTGGCCGGGCATGATGCCTATTTTGATTTCATCAGGTGTAATCAGTCCGGGGCAATTAGGCCCGAGCAGCAGCGTTTTGCTGCCTGATTTGGCCATGCGGTCTTTTAGCGCCAGCATGTCACGCACTGGTATGCCTTCGGTGATGCAGATGGCCAGATCGAGTTCGGCTTCTACAGCTTCCCAGATTGCATCTGCTGCGCCAGCTGGCGGCACGTAGATGACGGAGACATTCGCACCGGTTTTGGATTTTGCATCACGCACGTTAGCAAAAATCGGTATGCCTTCGAAATCTTCGCCGGCTTTTTTAGGATTGACGCCAGCGACGAAGCAGTTTTGTCCGTTTGCGTATTCACGGCACATACGTGTGTGAAATTGCCCGGTTTTGCCAGTGATACCTTGGGTGATGACCTTGGTGTCTTTGTTAATCAATATCGACATGTTTATTCCTTGTGCAATTATTTTCCGTGAGCTGCGGCGACAACTTTGCGCGCGGCTTCTTCCATGGTATCGGCGGCGATGATAGGCAAGCCAGAATCGGCGAGCATTTTTTTGCCGATATCTTCGTTGGTACCTTTCATGCGCACGACGAGCGGCACTTTCAGTGAGACCGCGCGCGAAGCCGTGATCACACCTTCAGCGATCACATCGCAGCGCATGATGCCGCCAAAAATATTCACAAGTATGGCTTTCAGACCAGGATTTTTCAGCATGATCTTGAATGCTTCGGTTACTTTTTCTGCTGTCGCACCACCGCCTACATCGAGAAAGTTTGCTGGCTCACCGTCAAACAATTTGATGGTATCCATGGTGGCCATGGCCAGTCCCGCGCCATTGACGAGACAACCGATATTGCCATCTAGTGAGATATAAGCCAGATCAAATTTTGATGCTTCAATTTCAGCGGGATCTTCTTCGTCCAAATCGCGATATGCAACGATTTCAGGATGACGGAATAAAGCGTTAGCATCAAAATTAAATTTTGCATCGAGTGCGATGACTTTGCCTGAGCCGGTCAGTATCAGCGGATTAATTTCAGCAAGCGATGAATCGGTTTCCCAATAGGCTTTGTACAAACCTTGCAACTGTGTGCGCGCATCGGCAATGGATGCAGCAGGTACGCCGATTTTGGCAGAGATCTGATCGGCTTCTGCATCGGTCAGTCCAACAGCCGGGTCTATCGCAACTTTATGAATTAGTTCGGGATGTTTTTCTGCGACTTCTTCGATGTCCATGCCGCCTTCGCTGGACGCCATTAGTACTACGCGCTGCGAGACACGATCCGTCACCATTGAGACGTAGAGTTCTTTCTGTATATCGGCGCCTTCTTCAACCAGCAAGCGTCGCACTTTTTGACCTTCAGGTCCGGTCTGATGCGTAATGAGTTGCATGCCCATGATCTGGTTTGCATATTCTCTGACTTGCTCCAGCGATTTGGCGACTTTCACGCCGCCGCCTTTGCCGCGACCACCGGCATGAATTTGCGCTTTGACCACCCAAACCGGGCCGCCCAGTGTTTCGGCTGCTTTCACAGCGTCATCCACGCTCATGCAAGCGATGCCTTTTGGAACCGTGACGCCATACTTACGGAGAATTTCTTTTCCCTGATACTCATGGATTTTCATGCGAGCTTCCCTTCTGGTGCGTATGTGTGTTGTGATTAATGTTAGTGATTCTGCTGTGGTGATTCTTGCTTTGTGATTCTTGTTTTGTGATGCATATATATTGGTTCGTGCGATCAGGACTGAACTGCTTTTTTTATTGCCCAGCGCGGATAGTATTTTTCAACTGCAGGCCCATCAAGTCTTAGTGCATGACAACGGTCCAGCTGAAATGGTGTTTGTGTTTCAGCATCTTTAAAATCGCTATTTCGAGTCGGGAACACATCACCAGCAAATGCCTGAATCGCAGCAGTCGGCAGCATGGAGGCCAGCTCACTCAAATGTGTGCAACCTGCCGTGCCTGCCAGACGTTCTTTCACTGCCAGACGAAAGCCCTTCATCAGGTTTAATCCTATGAGCTTTTTATAAGCTGGTCCTATGGTGTCACAGTAACCGGGATAGGGTACGGCATCAGAGACAGCGTCGGTGTCAGTGATATTAAAGGCGATATCGATAGTAATGCGCAACCAAAGATCATGTATGGGCTCACCCAATGCTCGGATTCCTGATTCCAGCTCGACTGCACGAGGCTTTATGTCGCTGATGCGTGCATCAATATCCCAAAGGCCGTCATCACGCTCGTATGCTTGCGCTACGATGCTGCGGGTGTGCCTGTGCACACGGGATGTTTTGGGAATCGGTAATGGCATAAAACTGGCGCAAAACAGATGGTAAATCTGCAAGCACTTTAGCTATTTAGAAGTTGTGCAGACCGCCGCAGCTTCTGCGACCGGAGCCGCTCGTGCGGCACTGCAAAGCTGCCGCAGTTTAGCACAGTCAGATCGCAAGATCACTCTATGGCGGACGTCTAATTCGCTCGATTACTACTTAAAAAAAACAAGCGTGGGAAAACGCAGACAGCTCACTTACCCCGCCTGGCTCGTCGCATCACCGCTTGAATGGCGTCAAATGAAAAGCCGCGCTGTTGTAGAAAACGCATTTGCTTGGCTGATTCTGCTGCGCATTCGGCTAGGGTGCCGTATTTTCTTTCCCAAACCTGCCAGGCGCGCTCATCTTCACTTGCCAATAATTCTGACTTGAGTGCACTCACTGTCCGATCATCAATCTGATGCCCATGCAATTCTGACAAAATTCGGCTATTGCCAAAACGGGCAGAACGACGATTGACCAAAGACTCGGCAAACCGCGATTCGGATAGGAATTTTGCAGACTGCAGCCAATCCAGCACCGCCTCTATGTCTTCCCCCTCTTCGGCATGACGGGCAAGCTTGCGGCCCAGCTCCAGTCGGCTATGTTCACGCGCAGACAAGTAGCGCAGTGCACGTGCTTTCAGACTGGGTTTAGGTAAGGGCATAGGACAGTACGCTGTTGGTGATGGCTAGAACGCTCACACTGCAATTATTCACAATCATAAATACAAACCACACAAACATACGCAAATAGGTTCGCAAACACATACACAAAACCATGCTATCAAAATGCCACAGGACGGAAAGCCATCACGCTTTCCGTCCTGTGGACTTGGCTTGTTGCTTGATTTACTGTTTATTCTGTTTCTTTATCTGTTACTTTGTCAGTTACTTTATCTGCCACTTTGGCTTCTGCCAACGTCTTTGCTGCTTTTTTAGACGCAGCTGTTTCAGTTGCTACTTTTGGCGCCTGGAATGCAGGCAATTGCGGCACACCCAGATGCTCACGCACTTTATTTTCGATTTCCCTAGCCAGCTCTGGCCTTTCTTTCAGATAAAGACGCGCATTGTCTTTGCCTTGCCCTATACGCTCGCCGTTATAGCTATACCAGGCACCCGATTTTTCAACAATTTTGGCATCCGAACCAATATCGAGTATCTCGCCTTCGCGGGAAGTGCCTTCTCCGTACAAAATATCAAAGTGTGCTTCTCTGAACGGTGGCGCTACTTTGTTTTTAACGACTTTGACTTTGGTTTCATTACCGATGACTTCATCACCAGATTTAATCGAACCAGTGCGGCGAATATCGAGACGCACTGATGCATAAAATTTCAATGCATTGCCACCTGTGGTGGTTTCAGGACTACCAAACATCACACCTATCTTCATGCGGATCTGATTAATGAAGATGACTGTGGTGTTGGTGCGATTGATAGAGCCTGTCAGTTTGCGTAATGCTTGCGACATCAGACGCGCTTGCAGACCGGGCAGTGAATCGCCCATGTCGCCTTCGATTTCTGCGCGCGGTGTCAGTGCAGCTACGGAGTCAATCACGATCAGATCAACCGCGCTGGATCGTACTAATGCATCGGTGATTTCTAGTGCCTGCTCGCCGGTATCTGGCTGAGAAATCAGTAAATCTTGCAGATTCACGCCCAGCTTTTGCGCATAGTTGGTATCTAGTGCATGTTCGGCATCGATGTAAGCGCAGGTACCGCCCAGCTTTTGCATCTCGGCGATGACTTGCAGAGTCATGGTGGTCTTGCCGGATGATTCAGGACCGTAAATTTCTATCACGCGACCGCGCGGCAAACCGCCTACGCCCAGCGCTACGTCCAGGCCAAGCGAACCGGTGGAGACTGTCTGTATCTCTTCAGCGACGGCGCCGTCTGCCATGCGCATAACGGAGCCTTTACCAAATTGTTTTTCTATTTGCGCCAGGGCGGCAGCCAGGGCTTTACCCTTTTCAGAGTTTGCTGCGGCTTTTTTGTCGTCCATGAATATTCTCTTTGTCGGGTGGAATGCGGTTTAAAGTGGGCTTATTCGCTAATTTCTTAATTCAGACACTACTGTATAAAAAAACAGTGAAAGACGCAAGCGCAATTTCAAATTGAATTTTCATATCAATAAGCTAACTATTATGACTGCTATCTGTAAGGCATTTTCTTGCTGGCAATAAAGAAACCGCATAGACTAATATTAAGTTTATATTGGTGCATCATTATTTGCGTCAACTTAATAATGAGCGTTTTACCAAGTATTAAAATTTTCACTCAGTGACAGCCACAATTTCTATTTACCAGCCACTCAGCCGCCCCAACCTATGCGTATTCTGCTTGCCGAAGATGACAGTGTGCTGGCCGATGGCCTCACACGCTCGCTGCGCCAGTCCGGTTATGTAACCGACTGCGTGGGCAATGGCCAAGAGGCTGACAGCGCACTTTGCACGCAAGATTTTGATTTGCTCATTCTTGATCTGGACTTACCAAAAATGTCCGGTCTGGAGGTATTGCGTCGCTTACGAGCGCGCGATTCTCGTTTACCAGTATTGATACTGACTGCCGGAGATTCAGTTGAACAGCGCGTCAAGGGTCTGGATCTGGGTGCGGATGACTATATGGCCAAGCCATTTGCGCTATCAGAGCTGGAAGCTAGGGTACGCGCCCTCACCCGGCGTGGTGCAGGCGGCGGGCCTACTGTAATTAAAAACGGGCCACTGACATTTGATCAGGTTGGACGTATCGCCTATCTGAATGATCACATGATTGATTTGTCAGCACGTGAGCTGGGCTTACTTGAGGTTCTCTTGCAGCGCAGCGGCAGATTAGTTTCGAAAGATCAGCTGGTGGATCATCTTTGCGAATGGGGTGAAGAGGTTAGTAATAACGCCATTGAAGTTTATGTACATCGCTTACGTAAAAAAATCGAGACCGGCGGCGTGCGCATTGCAACTGTTCGCGGCCTGGGCTATTGCCTGGAAAAATTCGCTACTGTAATTAACAATAACAATCCCACTTCTACTTCTGTATGAGCATGGAAGTGCGGCCACCGATACAAACCACAACGCAAATTAATAATCTGGATGTGCCAGAGGAACGCATGCAGCGTTCGTTGTTTGGCGAAATTCTGGACTGGATGCTGATGCCTTTGCTGTTGCTATGGCCTATCAGTATCGGTATCACGTATCTGATTGCAAAGTCGATTGCTAATGAACCGTTTGACCGCGCACTCGAAGACCGGGTCACGGTGCTGGCGCAGCAAGTGAAAGAATATGATGGCAAGTTAATCGGGCAGCTTTCTTTTTCAGCGCGCGATATTTTGCGGGCAGACGATATCGATAATGTCTATTTTCAGGTAAGTGGCCCGGAACGCGAATTGGTAGTTGGCGATAGTGATTTGCCTCTGCCACAAGATGAAGATAAGACGGTGCCATGGTCTGTGCAACTACGCGATGATCGGATGCGTAATACGGATGTGCGTATTGCCTATATTTATGTCAACCTGCAAAACCGTACGATTAATAAAACCACCCCTGCACCACGCTATGCCTTAGTACAAGTTGGTGAAACACTAGAAAAACGTCGCTTACTTACCAACCAGATTATCAAGGGTGTGATCCTGCCCGAATTCATTATCTTGCCTATTGCTTTAGCGCTGTTATGGTTTGCACTGACACGCGGCTTATCACCATTGGCAAATTTGCAGGAACATATACGATCACGACGCTCTGATGATCTCTCGCCTATAGATTCACATGGTGTGCCAGAAGAAATCTCGCCACTGGTGAGGTCACTCAATGATATGTTGGGGCAGCTGTCTCAAAGTATTCAGATGCAAAAACGTTTTATCGCAGACGCAGCACATCAAATGAAAACACCACTGGCCGGTATGCGCATGCAATCTGAGTTAGCGATGCGTCAGTCAGACCGCAGTGAGATACAGCGCTCACTTGAACAGCTATCAAAAAGCTCGAAAACTGCTACGCGCCTGGTAAACCAGTTGCTGGCGCTGGCGCGCGCAGAAAATCAGTCTTCGCGCTCCTCCGCTTTCGAAACCATCGATCTGTGCGATCTGGCTCGCGGCGTGGTGCAGGACTGGGTACAAACTGCTTTTGCGCGTCGAATAGATCTTGGCTTTGAAGATGTTGAAGAATCCATTACGCTCAATGGCAATCCGACCATGTTGCGCGAATTAATGAACAATCTAATCGACAACGCTTTACGCTATACACAAGAAGGCGGCAGCGTAACTGTGCGGATTCTTGCAGATACAGAGCGTGCGCAGGCGATACTCGAAGTGGAAGATAATGGCCCTGGTATTGCGCCAACTGAACGCACGCATGTTTTCGAACGCTTTTATCGGATACTGGGCAGTCAGGTAGAAGGTAGCGGATTGGGACTTGCTATTGTGCGTGAAATTGCACAAAACCATGGCGCGGCAGTCGATATCCTCAATAATCCGCGTAGCACCGAATCAAAATTCCCTGGATGTCTGTTTCGTATCACTCTACCAATAACAAAACTTCATGCTGCGGAAAATGAAGCACACTGATTCTGTCGCACTACTTCATTGGGCAAGAGTGCGTCGCCTGACTCTTGCTTTGCTGCTGCTGTGGTTTATTGTGACCTTTGGCGTGATATTTTTTGCACGCGAATTATCTGCCCTCTCATTGTTTGGCTGGCCTTTGCCTTTTTATATGGCTGCTCAAGGCTCAATGCTGATTTACTTGCTGATCATTGGCGTCTACGCACTGGCGATGAATAAATTAGATGCGTTGGCAGTCAGCGAAAGTACGCATGAAGTCTGACAAATTTTCCCGACTTCTGACGCGTTATTTCGGTCTTTATACTGCCGGCTTTGGGCTACTACTCGTTACGCTTTCCATACTCGAATATGAAGGCGTGCCGCGATTTTGGCTGGGCTATCTGTTTTTATTTGCCACCATCGTTGTCTATGCAGGCATAGGCGTATTTAGTCGTACTTCGGATGTCTCTGAATACTATGTGGCAGGCAGACGTGTACCTGCATTATTTAATGGCATGGCCACTGCGGCTGATTGGATATCCACGGCGAGTTTTATCGGTCTGGCTGGTGGACTTTATCTGCAAGGCTTTGATGGTTTGGCCTACATTATGGGCTGGACCGGTGGCTATTGCCTGATTGCGCTATTGATTGCGCCTTATCTGCGCAAATTCGGTCAATACACCGTGCCGGATTTTTTAGCAGCACGGTATACCGGTCGCTATAGCGGTAATGTGGTTAGGTTTATTGCTGTGGCAGCGACTCTGATTATTTCTTTCACCTATGTTGTTGCGCAAATTTATGGCGTAGGTTTGATTACTTCGCGCTTCACAGGCATTGATTTTTCAGTCGGTATTTTTCTGGGGTTGGCGAGTATTCTGGTGTGTTCTTTTTTGGGCGGTATGCGCGCTATCACCTGGACCCAGATTGCGCAGTACATCATTATTATTGTGGCATTCATGACGCCGGTGATGTGGCTCTCCGCCAAACATACTGGCATACCAGTGCCGCAGATTGCCTATGGCTCTGCCATCGCAGAATTAGCGGAAAAAGAAAAACAACTCACGTCTGATAGCAAAGAACAGCAAGTGCGCGAACTATTTCGGCAGCGTGCAATAAAACTGGAAGAAAAAATTGCAAACTTGCCGCGCGCATGGGACGAAGGCCGCACCGAAGCGCGGCGCAAATTACAAGATCTGCAAACTGGTAATGCTTCGCTAATTGACATCAAGGCAGCCAGTCGGGCACTGGCTGATTACCCCAAAAGTCCAGAGGAGGCCAAACGCGTCTGGCAGGCTGCTGCAACAGTAGAGTATGCCCGCTCTGAACCACCAAAATTACACACCGAACCATTTTCCGGTGCAGATAAAGCAAGCTCGGATATCAAGCGTAATAATTTTTTAGCGCTGGTATTTTGTCTGATGCTGGGCACAGCCGCGCTGCCACACATACTGGTTCGCTCCTACACTACGCCCTCTGTTGCCGAATCACGCGTGTCTGTTTTCTGGGCGCTATTTTTTATTATGCTGCTCTACACGGCCTTACCAGCGCTGGCAGTGTTAGTGAAATACGATATTTATACCAAGCTGGTGGGGTCCGACTTTACGCACTTACCTAGTTGGGTTACTTACTGGGCCAATATTGACAAACTCAAGCCCATGATCAGCATTATTGATATCAATAACGATGGCATGGTGCAGCTGGCAGAAATCGCTATTGATGGTGATATGGTGGTGCTGGCTACGCCAGAAATCGCCGGGCTGCCCTATGTTATCTCGGCCATGATTGCCGCAGGCGCGCTAGCCGCAGCCTTGTCCACTGCAGATGGTCTGCTACTGACTATCTCCAGTGCGCTTTCGCACGATACTTATTTCAAAATGGTCAATCCCGCGGCATCGAGTCAAAAGCGCGTCACCATCTCTAAATTACTTTTGTTAGTCGTAGCCTTGCTGGCTGCATACACGGCCTCTTTTCGTTCAGGCGATATCCTCTCTATGGTGAGCGCTGCGTTTTCGCTGGCAGCCTCAACGCTTTTCCCTGCACTAGTTTTGGGCGTATTTTGGAAGCGAGCGAACCAGCAAGGCGCAATTGCGGGAATGCTGACGGGCTTTTTCATTTGTCTGCTTTATATGCTGCTTACAAATCCTGCCTTAGGAGGATCTGCAGATAATCAATGGTTCTACATCGCCTCGGTATCTGCAGGTGTATTTGGCGTGCCTGCAGGCTTTATCGCCATGATTATCATCACGCTGGTCACACCACCACCCAGCTTGCAGACCCAAAAACTCGTCGATCAGCTACGCAAGCCTTAAATTATTCTGCGCTGGCATGTTTCTTGTTAATTATCACGCTGTTGATGAACTAACTCTCAGGGTGAATCGCTCATGGCAGGCTTTTTTGATGAAATGTACGCAGATGGTGCAAGCCAGGTTAGAGAGCATTACCGGGAATTTGAAAACTGGCTGGCAGAACAGCCCGTCGATACTTTAGCTGGCAAACGCTTAGAGGCCGATCTGATTTTTCGCAGGGTTGGTATTACCTTTGCCGTTTATGGAAATAATGCCGGTACTGAGCGCTTGATTCCATTCGATATTATTCCGCGCATTATTCCTGCCGCTGAATGGGCGCAGTTGCAAAAAGGACTGACGCAGCGCGTACTGGCGCTCAACATGTTTATCCACGATATTTATCACGACCAGAATATTGTCAAAGCCGGTGTTATACCTGCTGAGCAAATTTTCCGTAACGCCCAGTATCGTCCGGAGATGCAAGGCATTTCTGTTGCCTCTGACATCTACGCACATATGGCTGGTATAGACATCGTGCGCGCCGGTGCGGGCGAATTTTATGTGCTGGAAGATAATCTGCGCGTACCCTCAGGCGTATCCTACATGCTGGAAGACCGCAAGATGATGATGCGGCTTTTTCCTGAACTATTTGCACGTCACAAAATTGCGCCGGTCGCGCATTATCCTGATCTGCTGTTAGACACCCTGCGCTCAGTTGCGCCCGTAGGCGTAGAAGATCCGGTTGTGGTGGTCATGACACCCGGCATGTTCAACTCGGCTTATTTTGAACATGCGTTTCTCGCACAGCAAATGGGTGTGGAGCTGGTTGAAGGCCAGGATCTGTTCGTTAACGACAATAGTGTATTCATGCGCACCACACGCGGACCGAAACGTGTTGATGTGATTTATCGTCGTATCGATGATGACTATATCGATCCGCTTGCGTTCCGCTCTGATTCTTCACTTGGTGTGCCTGGCTTACTTTCAGTCTATCGGGCTGGTCGCGTAACACTTGCTAATGCAGTCGGTACTGGCGTGGCTGACGATAAATCTGTTTATCCATTTGTACCAGACATGATCCGTTTTTATCTTTCGGAAGAACCGATCTTAAATAACGTACCGACTTATCAGTGCCGCAAAAAAGAAGATTTGCAATATACGCTGGACCACTTATCCGATCTGGTCGTGAAAGAAGTGCACGGTGCCGGCGGCTATGGCATGTTGGTTGGACCCGCAGCTAGCAAAGCGCAAATTGAAGATTTTCGCCAGCGCTTGCTGGCAAAACCTGAAGGCTATATTGCGCAGCCAACCCTGGCTTTATCAGCCTGCCCGACTTATGTGGAATCAGGCATCGCACCAAGACATATCGATCTGCGACCGTTTGTCTTATCAGGCAAGACCGTCACTATGGTACCGGGCGGATTAACCCGAGTGGCATTGACTGAGGGCTCGCTGGTGGTCAATTCATCGCAGGGCGGCGGCACAAAAGACACCTGGATACTGGAGAAATAAAATGCTCAGTCGTACTGCCGATCATTTATTTTGGATGGCGCGTTATACAGAGCGTGCTGAAAATACGGCACGCATGCTCGATGTAAATTTGCAGACGCAGCTTTTGCCGCAATCAATTGAAGCTGCAGAACAAGGCTGGCGCGCCGTGCTGGGCATATCCGAACTGCAACCTGCATTCGATGAAAAATATGCCATGCTCACACGCAAAGACGTACTCGATTTTATGGTGCGTGATCCGGATAACGCCTCATCCATCGTATCGTGTCTGACGCATGCGCGCGAAAACGCACGTGCCGTGCGCGGCGCTCTCACCACAGAGGTGTGGGAGACACAAAATAC
>CAIVDH010000381.1 GCA_903904635.1 uncultured Burkholderiales bacterium
ATACGGTTATTTATTTTGGTGAAAATGATGTATGGGTAAATCCGGCAGTACGCGAACGCCTGGAACAAATGCGTATTAGTTTCCGCAAGATGAGCGACGCGTCAGTCAACGCCATTGCAGGTGACAGCCAGCTTGCCAAAGTAGGCGCTACACCACAATCAGAGGCTACACCAAATTCAGAAGCGTTCAATGACCGTTGGGTAGCCAGCCGCAAAATCGCTGCCACTGAAATTATTAGCGACGCCAAACCTGATACACCAAACAATGATGTGCAGCCCGAGCAATGGGTATTGCCCGCCGATGTATACAGCCTGATGCAAGTGGTAAAAGGCGCACAGGCAGGTGGCCTGGTCACACAGCAGGCGGTGGTGGCAAGCCTGATAGCTGAAAATGAATCCGAAACAGAAATCAAACAAAAAACTGTACAAGTTTTTACAACAGCCAGGCCTGTGGGCAAGCTCAGCGGTGCGCAATATGGCGCAGATGAAGATATCTCGGTCGCATTTAGCTATGCACAACTGGAACAGCAGGCCAGATTCATACTCAACACTATAGATCCGCTGGCACGGGTCAAACTATTAGGGGTGCGCAGTGTGCGCCATGGCGATATACGCATGGATGATGAAACCGGGTTTATTCGGTTTCAGGCAGAAAAAGACTTTGTCGGTGACGTCGGCTTTACCTATGTGGTGATGGATCAGCGTGGTCGAGTGCTGGAGCGCGACATTACGATCAAACTTAATGCGGCCAATGATGCGCCGAACATAGTCGGTGAATCTATCAATGCCTATGAAGATGTGCCGCTGTTAATCAGTTGCGCCATGCTGCTGGAAAATGATACCGATCCTGAGCAGGACGGACTGACCATCACCGGCATAGGTCGCGTTGGTCTGGGTCGTGCAGAATTATTAGCCAATGGGCAGATACATTACACACCGCCGTCAGACCAGTATGGCATCACAGATACGGTTGAATATATCGTGCAGGATAGTCACGGCGCCAGTTCCATAGGCAGGATCAGTATCAAACTCAATGCGGTTGAGGATGCCCCTTCTGTCGTATCAGAGCGCATCATCAATGCCCGCGAAGATCAGGTGCTACGCATCGCACCGCATCTGCTGTTGTGGAATGATTTTGATGTGGATACGGATGCAAGGGTAGGTTCACAGCCACTAAAAATTACTGCAGTGGGCTCAGCAGAGCATGGCAAAGTCATCATGGAAGCTTCCGGCGAAATCGTCTTTACGCCAGACGCCAATTACAATGGGCTGGCTACATTCAGCTACACCGTGGTGGATCAGTCAGGCTTATCCACCACAGGGCGCGCGCAAATACGCATAGATGCCGTGTCCGATGCGCCGCTGGTAGCAGGTGAAGTCATCGAAAGCCAGGAAGATGAACGCTTAGTGATCGATGCTGCGCTGTTGCTGAGCAATGATTTTGATATCGATATCGCGCTGGGTGAAAAACAAACCTTGTCAGTGGTGGCAGTGGACCAGGCCGTAGGTGGTCGGGTGCAAATGCAAAACGGTTTGATTATATTTATACCGGATGCAAATCGTAACAGCACCACAGGCGCAGCGAGCTTTCGCTATACCGTAGGCGATGGCGCAGGTGGACTGGCAACGGGCAAGGTGGATATTAAGCTCGCGCCTGTGAATGATATACCTGTCTTAACGCAGAAACGGTTTAGTCTGACCGAAGACACCGACTTGTCGATTTCTGTTGCGGAGATGCTCGCTGGTGTGACTGATGTTGATACGGATATTTCCGCTCTGAGCTTACACAATATTGGGAAAGTGTTGGGTGGTTCAATTGAGCGCATAGGCGAGCAACTGCTGTTTAAGCCCGCCCATGATTTTACTGGCACAGCCAGCTTTGAATACACCATCTCTGACGGCCAGGGCGGATACGTAACTGGCATCGCTGCCATTGATATAAACAATATTAATGATGCACCGATGTTCATCAGCGAGAGCCGTTTCGAGCCCGCCGGCGAAGAAGATCAGGAGATACGCATCAAAGTATCGGCACTGACTAACATGTTCTGGGACGCAGATGGCGATACGATCACGATTGCAGCAGCGTCTTTAAAAGCACTGGCGCAGGGCGACACCATACGCTATGACGCAACAAATAATGAAATCGTTTTTAGGGCTGCAGAAAATACCAACGGCATTCGACAATTCAGCTTTGCAATGACAGACGGTCAGGTTGTCACAGAAACGCAAACAGTCAGCATTAATCTGCGCGCAGTCAATGATGCGCCCGTGGTCAATTCAGTCGGCTTTCAAATGCTGGAAGACGGCGGCCAGACCGATGCCACCAAGAGCGCCTGGAGTTATTTGTCGTATGAGTTACTGCTCTCTGGTGCATCCGATGTGGAAGGCGATGCAATAAGCCTGACCGCCGTGAAACAAGGCAGTACCGTCGGAACAGCAGAGTCGCGTCCTGTACAAATTGTGAATGATGTTGAAGGTAAGCGGATTGCAATCATGGCGCCACTAAATTACACCGGTGCGATCGTGTTTGAATTTACTGTCAGCGATGCAGAGGGTATGAGTACCACGCAAAAAGCTTATGGCATGGTTACTGCGGTTAATGATGCGCCTGTCATTAAGTTGGAAAAAATTAGCTCAATTACACATAGGATTGGCTTCTTTTCCGGTAGTAGAATAACTTATGAAAATTGGCTGCTAAGTACGTGGGATCCTGATGCAAATCAAAACATACAACTTGCTATAGATCGCAATCCTTTGCGCGGTAGCGTAAGTCTGGGTACGACATTATCAACAGTGGCGGCAGAAGGCGGCATGCGTAGCGAAACTACGGTGCGTATATTTAGCGGCTCTGGCAATACCACAACCAGCGAAACAGTATGGTTCAGCGCAACTGACACTGCCGGCGCAAAATCACTAATTAACATCGCCTTTACCGGACGCTATCAGGTTGACCCTATCGTGATCGACTTTGATCAGGATGGCCTTGAATTCATTAACATCGCTGACAGCAAAGTCCGCTTCGCAAATGACGAAGATGGCAAGCTGCGCCGTATGGCATGGATAAAAGGTAGCGACGGCATACTCGCGTGGTATCATGATCAAAATGGCGTGATAGACCGCATGGATGAAATTAATTTCTGGTCGCATGTCTATCCGCGCATAGCAGGCCTTAGTGATTTGCAAT
>CAIVDH010000382.1 GCA_903904635.1 uncultured Burkholderiales bacterium
AGTAAATTGCGTTAAATTACAATTAAGATGCTCAAATACAATGAAATGCTTGAAAATGTTGCTGCGATGACATATAAATTAGCATTCGTGTAATTACCGCGTGGAAATTTCTGTATTTCAGTTATTTCTGTTATTAATTTTGAAGGGGGAGAGACACCATGGAGCAACATCCACTGGTATCGCAAGAAGGCTACGACCCAAATCGTTTGCTTGATGCGTTAATCCAAAAATTGAATTTAAAAAATGACGCAGCCTTGTCCCGTGCTCTTGAAGTACGTCCACCTGTAATCAGCAAGATACGTCACCGCACATTGCCGGTTGGCGCTTCTTTGTTGATACGCATGCATGAAGTAACGGATCTGAGCATACGTGAACTGCGCGAGTTGATGGGTGACCGTCGCAAGCGTCTGCGCATTAGTGAAGTTGATGGCAAGCCACGCACGATAGAAGACGACGAAGTCTGATCGAAGTCTGAAAAATACCAAGCCCACCCTATAGGGGTGGGCTTAGTTTTTGTACATACCGAATTAGCCTCTGAGGTTTGCAGCGATAACGGTACCAGTGAGCATGATTATCACTGCAAACGTTAACCTTGATCTCAATGCGATCAGCCATGTAGGCATCGCATAACGACCATATAGTCGTTTGTCCATCAGCCAGGCGGCAATAAAGCCGGCCATTAAAACCGCAAATCCGAATCCGCCACACAACGTCGCGCTCCATGCAATCAGCGATGGCGTCACACCCCACAGCAACGCTTTTTTCGTGTCGGCCAAAGTAAGATCGGTGCATATCATCGCTGCACCCCAATGTACGCCACCCAGAAATGACAAGATCACCATGCCATAGGCCAGTTGGCCACGGATGAAATAACTCATCCAGATGGTATCGGCTACACAGGTGCCTAGCATAAGCAGAAAAAAAGGCAGTAGTCCGGCGAAGCCCAGTAAATGGGATAAACGTTTGTTGAGAAAATGTGGATTCAGTTTGGTCGAGGATGGAAAAACACGATGTCGCATTTTAAAGCGCATTTGAAAATATATTTGAAAATACTAGTGGATGGAAATTATTTTGAGGTCGGACATTTCACTAATCTTGATTTTTGAACTGATGATTTTGCATACTTCAGTAAAAATTTTTTCAGGAGTTCGATGAAAGTCACTGGGTTCCGGCGTGCGCCGCAACGACGGCAGTAATTTAGGTGCGCTCCACACATCCACCGTTATTCCGGCGCAGGCTGAAATCTAGTGTCTTTGCTTGCATAGGAGTTCATCCTCTAATTACTACGCAATAAATATGCAGTACAAAATCAAAAAACAACCGCATTCAAATCTTCCTGATAGTCGTGATATGAAAACGCATCGTAAATTAATCGCAAACCCTGGGCATGAATGGAGCAGGTCTGATTACTAGCGATGTTGTGCGATAAACGTAATGACCGCTGTGATCAATTTTTCCGGCTGATCTCGGTGCGGTGAATGGCCGCATGCAGGTATGGCCACCACTTCGGTTGCAGGTAAGCGATCACGTATGCCATATACCTGTTGCATGCTGCCGTATTCATCCTCTTGACCCTGTATAGCTATCAGCGGGCAGCGTATCTGCTGCAATTCGGCTTCGATATTCCAGTTGCGGAATTCGGGATGCAGCCAGATATTATTCCAGCCATAGAATGCAGCATCGACATCCTGGTGATAACGCGCCAGCCTATCGCGCAAACCCTGATGCAAATAGGCAGTCCGTGCTGCTTCTATGCTACTGAGGCTGACTTCTTCAACCATGATATGCGGTGCCACCAAGATGATGCCGGCAGCGTCATCTGTAAATCGTGCCGCATACAAGAGTGCGATAGAGCCGCCATCGCTATGACCAAATAACCACGGATTTTTTATTTCTAATTGTTGAAGTAACGCAGGTAAAACTTCATGGGCTTGCTGGTGCATGAAATCCACGCCCCAGTGTTTATCGCTATCACGCGCACTTGAAGCGCCATACCCCGGCCGTGAATACACCAGCCCCCGCATATTTAGCCGACTGCACAAGGTAGCGGGGAAATCCTTCCACATCGATACCGATCCCAGCCCTTCGTGCAGGAACACCATGACGGGCGCTGCTGGGTCATTACTACCGACCCAGTTAATTTCGATACGAATAGCGCTGCCGCGCCAGTCCAATCTGATTTCAGCAGACATGTCCGTGATGATGTTTAATCGCGTTCGCGCAATTTGAAGCGCTGTATTTTGCCAGTCGCAGTTTTTGGCAAATCAGTTGTGAATATAATTTCGCGTGGATATTTGTGCGGTGTGAGTCTGGTTTTTACATAAGCCTTAAGATCCGATTCTGTATCGGCATCTGCTTTGCCCTTGTCGCGCAGTACGACATAAGCGATAGTTTTTGTCAGTCCTTGTTCGTCAGGCTTGCCCACGACGGCGCATTCCAATACGGCGTCATGCCCCATTAATGCCGCTTCAACTTCTATCGGTGACACATACTGTCCGCTAACCTTGAGCATGTCATCACTGCGACCGGCGTAATGATAATAACCCTCAGCGTCCATCCTGTATTTGTCGCCGCTCTTGACCCAGGCACCCTGAAAAGTGGACATGGTTTTTTCGCGGTTAGTCCAGTAAAGCAGCGCCGCACTTGGACCTTGTATAAATAAATCACCGACTTCACCAGTGGGCACCGGTTGGCCCGATTCATCCCGAAGCTCTACCTGATAGCCCTTGACTGCTTTGCCTGTGGAGCCGTAGCGTATATCGCCCAGATGGTTGGATAGAAAAATATGCAGCATCTCGGTGGAGCCCAGACCGTCTAATACATCGCAACCAAAATGTGCCTGAAATTTTTCACCGATTTCACGTGGCAATGTTTCGCCCGCAGACAGACAAATACGCATGTTAGTTTCAGCACGCGCCGGAATTTTTTCTGCTGCAAGCATGCCTACATATAAAGTCGGTACTCCGCAAAAAATCGTAGGGCGTTGTTTGGTTAAGCGTTCAAACACTGCTGCGGGTGTGGGACGCTCGGCCATCAGTATGGTGGTGGCGCCGACCGATAAAGGAAAAGTCAATGCGTTGCCCAGCCCATAGGCAAAGAATAATTTTGCAGCCGAGAATACGACATCATCTTCACGGATATCGGCAACGGGTTTGCCATAAAGCTCGGCTGTCCAGTAGAGATTAGCGTGCGTATGTACAGTGCCTTTGGGCTGTCCGGTTGAGCCGCTGGAGTAAAGCCAGAAGGCAAACTGGTCTGCATGCGTGGGCGCGAAATCTTGTTCCGATAATGGCGCAGCAGCCAGCAATGTATCAACATGTAAGTCGGCAGCCGAGTCTGCTTTGCCTGATATGAACATGGGTACTTTGCGATGGGATTGCGCCATGGCCTGCTGCATCACAGGCAATAATGCATCGGAGACTATCGCCAGTTTTGCTTCGCTGTGCGCCAACATATAGGCGTAGTTATCAGCTGGTAGCAGGGTATTGACTGGTACGGGCACCACACCGGCATAAAGTGCGCCCAGAAATGCTACTGGCATGTCGATTGTGTCTAGCATCACCAGCAAGATGCGCTGCTCAGGCTGCACGCCTTGTTGCAATAAGCCTGCTGCGAATTGTCTAACCCGCAGATCTAATTCACCGTAGGTCAGTTCACGCTGATCATCGCGGTAGGCGAGTTTATTTATTCTATTTTTATTCAGCGCCAGAATATGCTGCGCAAAATTAAAACGCTCGGGCAATGCGTGGTGCTGTGCATGCATGTTTGTCTCTTTCTTTTTTATTACGCGGCAGCCGTATTATTTAATTATTGATTTATTTAATTTTGTGGCTGCCGGTATTCTTACTTGCTTAGACTGTATATGGCGATGCAGATTTAGTCAGTTCAGCCAAGGCAACCGATGATCCCTGTATCGCACTACGGCGATGATAAAAATTCAGCGCACGCAGTCCACCAAGTTCTTCACCGCCACCCGCACGACCAGGACCACCATGATTAGAAGCCGGCATGACATTGCCATGGCCGGTATGGGTCTTGCCCACATCGGGGCTAACCAGATGTACGCGGCCATGTGAGGCTGCCAGTTCATGTGCAGCATGCGCGAGTAATGCCGGATCTTCGCTATACACCGAAGCCACCAGCGAGCCCAAGCCGCGATGCGCGATCTCAATTGCATGCGCAGTATCACGATAGCCCAGCAATGACGATACTGGTCCAAAGACTTCATGTTCATGCACCAGCTTGGACTGATCAACATCACGTATGCCCAGCAGTGTCGGTGCTACGCAAGCGGATTTGCTGTCTGCATCTAGTAGTGGTTGGGCGCTGCCATCAAACAGCACGCTGCTTTCGGTTTTTAATTTGACCAGACCTTCTTGCACGCTGTCATATTGCGCGCGGCTCACCAGCGAGCCCATCATGGTTTCTGCATTGCGCGGATTGCCAACTCTGATGGCGGCGAGCTTACCGGCGGTGGCTTCGGCGACTGCATGAAATAATTGTTTGGGTACCAGTGCGCGGCGTGGTGCTGTGCAGCGCTGGCCGCTCTTGATGGTCATGTCACGTACCAGATTGTCGACAAACAAATCAAATGCGGCGCTGCCCGGCGCGACATCTTCACCGAGTATGGTGGAGTTAAGACTGTCTGCTTCAATATTGATGCGTACAGATTCACGCGCGACAGCAGGGTGGCTGCGCAAGAGTGCGGCAGTGTCTGCCGAACCAGTGAAGGACAGTACATCAAATGGCGTTAAGGCATCCAGCAGACCATGCGAGCTGCCACAAACGATGGAGAGTGCGCCCGCTGGCAAAATACCCGCTGCAATTACATCAGCCACCATGCGGTGAGTCAGCCATGCAGTTGCAGTGGCTGGTTTGATTACGACCGGCACGCCCGACAATAATGCCGGCCCGGCTTTTTCCCACAAGCCCCAGCTCGGAAAATTAAATGCGTTAATAAATAACGCCAATCCTTTGATGGGCACCATCACATGTTGCGACTGAAATAACTGATCTTTGGACATGATGGCAGCAGCACCATCAGTCAGTACATGTGCTTCGCCCAATGCCATGCCGAGTTGTGCGTAGTAGCCTAGTGTGAACAGACCGCCGTCTATATCTACGCCGGAGTCAGCTTTGATGGTGCCGGAATTAGCCAGCGAGATGGCGTAATACTCGTCTCGTTTGCCCTGCATGAGTTTGACTGCTTCGCTAAGCATGGTGGCGCGCTGTGCATAGGTCATGGCTTGCAAAGCGCGTGCACCTTCCGTGCGTGCAAAGGTAAATCCTTCTTTTAAGCCTGGGGCTGCACCGCCCGTTGTGGCCAGCGCCTCGCCTGTGACCGGATCAAACAGTGTGTGCACTGCGGTGGCGCCGGTTTGCCATTGGCCGCTCAGATAATTATTGAGTAAATTTGTCATGTGGGTTCAGTCAGAAATGTTGGCGTAAAAAATACAGCGCGATCAGCGTGCGGTCTGGGTAAATTCTATGGCGCCTTGCGGCAGCAAGTAGAGCACCAGCGCACGACCAGCGGTGACGGTCGGTGCGTGGGCACTGCCCGGGCCATATACGCACCAGCCTGCCGGATGGTGATCAAATTGTGCGCCATCTGTCAGGGGCATGATTAGATCGATCTCACCATTCGGATGTACGTGATGCGGGCCGGCGATGTTTTCCATATCGACCACATCGACAGAATAACCATGGGTAGCATTGGTTGCCTTGATGACGCGTCCATAGCGTATTCCGCCGCCTTCATGTTTGCACATCCAGCCTTCTGCAATGCCGGTTTGGCAAGCTGCAAAGATATCTTTGTATAGCTTGCTGTCGGCGCCGTAGCGGCTATTTAAATAGGCTGCCAGTTCTGCGTCTGGCTGCATGGTGGCGATTTCGCCAGTCAGCCCGGCGATGAGTTGCTGAAATTGTTCTGAGTTCAAGATTTGCTCCCCCTACTTACGTGCATTTTGTTTGAATTTTATGATTCTGAATTTATAATGCATCAGGCAGCGAGTTTAAATGCAATATCTTGCGTGCGTCAAGAAACCAAACTAAATCTTTAACGTGACACAGATTAATCCAACTGAAGCTGACAAAGATCCATTCCTGAGCGCTCTGGGCGAGCGGCTCAAGCTTTTGCGCGCCCGCCGCGGCCTGACCCGCAAGGCGCTGGCGCAGCTGGCTGAGGTGTCCGAGCGCCATGTGGCCAATGTGGAGTCGGGTGTAGGCAATGCGTCCATACAGTTTTTGCGCCAGCTGTGCGCGGTGCTGAGCTGCACGCTGGCTGAAATGACGGGTGACCAGACCACCTCATCGCCGGACTGGCTGATGATTCGCGAAATTCTGCGTGGTCGCAGCGAGGATGAACTGGCGCAGGCCAGAGCGGCGCTGGGCCAGCTGTTTGATTCGCCGGTGAGTGAAGCCTCACGTCGGCAGCGCATAGCGCTGATTGGTTTGCGTGGCGCCGGCAAATCTAGTCTCGGTCAACTACTGGCTGCGCACCTGAATGTGCCTTTTATCGAGCTGTCGGCGCAGATTGAGCAGCTGGCCGGCTGCAGTATCGCCGAGATACATGCGCTCTACGGACAGGCCGCGTACAGGCGTTATGAGCAAAGGGCGCTGGAAGAATTGATACGGCATTATCCGCAGGCAGTAATTGCCACGCCGGGCGGTATCGTCTCCGAACCGGCCACGTTTAATGTGCTGCTTTCGCATTGCTATACGGTCTGGCTCAAGGCCACGCCGGAAGAGCATATGGGGCGGGTGCTGGCGCAGGGTGACCGACGGCCGATGTCGGGCAATCGCGAAGCGATGGAAGACCTCAAGCGCATATTAGAAAGCCGCGCGCAGTTTTATTCAAAAGCCGACCAGACCTTCGATACCAGTGACATGTCCTCCGAAGCGGCTTTTATTAGTTTGCTGGAGCAAATACGGGATGCGGTGCCACCGCAAGCCGGGCTGGCTGCGCATTGACCCGGTTTTTAAAATGCAATATAATGCGTTTCAATTAAAATTAATGCATCATATTGCAACACGAGATCCGGAGTTACTATGTCAACAGAGCCAACAGAATTTGTCGTCAATTACGAAACCTCGCCTGAGCAGTATCGCCACTGGACGCTGGCGACAGAAGG
>CAIVDH010000383.1 GCA_903904635.1 uncultured Burkholderiales bacterium
CCATCCAAAATACCGGAATTAACTTTGCCGGGCACACACAAAATATCCGCGTGACGGCCATCCGCATGCAACTTGGTGGCCAATATACCGGGCTCATCTGAGGCAGCCAGCACGACTGCACCTGCGCCGTCTCCAAATAATACGCACGTAGTACGATCATTAAAATCAAGTATGCGTGAAAATACTTCTGCTCCGATAACTAATACTTTTTTATGCATGCCGGATTTGATGAAGCTGTCAGCAACCGATACGGCATAAACAAATCCGCTACAAACTGCCTGCACATCCATCGCAGCACAATCATTGTCTATGCCGAGCTTGCGTTGCACTACACATGCGGTACTTGGAAAGCCACCAAGATAATCCGGCGTTGAAGTGGCAAGAATAATGAGATCAATATCGTTAGGTGCAAGCCCAGCCATTTGTAGTGCACGCGATGCCGCTTCGGTGGCAAGATCACTGGACATGACACCTGCTCCTGCGTAGTGACGCGCTGAGATGCCGCTACGGGAAACTATCCATTCGTCAGACGTCTCAAGACCCTGCTCGGCAAGCCTGAGCGTAAGTTCATGATTGGTGACTGGCTCACCAGGCAAGAAACTGCCTGTACCGATAATTTTTGTGTATGCGCTCATGCAGTTTTTGTTATGTGTATATCAGGTGTCGTGCCTGATGGTGATTCTGATGTGATTACAGCCTGCGGCATCAGCTCTGCGATTGATTTTTCTATGCGCGCCAAGACATCATGGCGGGCTGCATCATATGCTCGCCGTATAGCCCACTCAAAACCGTAAGCATCTTCTCCGCCATGACTTTTGAAAACCAGACCACGCAGACCTAACAGACTCGCGCCATTGTAACGGGATGGATTTAGTCTATGCGAGATCTGTTTTAGCGCGCGCCGGGCTATCCATGCGCCCAGCATGTTGACCCAACCTTTGCTGAGTTCAGCTCTGAGCACACCTTTAATCAATCTTCCCAGGCCTTCAGCAGACTTGAGTGTTACGTTTCCGACAAAACCGTCGCAAACAACGATATCCGTCGTGCCTTCAAAAATATCATTGCCTTCAACGTTACCGTAAAAATTGAGCACGCCTTTTGCGTGGTCAGCATGCAGCAGCAAAGCAGTCTGCTTGACCAGCTCATTACCCTTAATATCTTCTGCACCCACGTTGAGCAGACCTATGGTCGGATTCGGATGTCCCTCTACTGCGGAGACCAATGCTGAACCCATCAGCGCAAACTGATGCAAGTGCGCCGGTTCGCAATCGACGTTGGCACCCAGATCCAGCATATAAGTAGGGCCATCTTTTTGGTTGGGGAGTATGGTGCAGATCGCAGGACGATCAACGCCTGGCAGCGTTTTGAGTAAATAGCGAGAGACCGCCATCAATGCAGCGGTATTACCAGCTGAAACACAAGCTGCAGCCGCACCTTGCTTTACCTGATCGATGGCCACACGCATGGAAGAATCTTTTTTACGGCGCAAAGCGACTTCAAGCGGATCATCCATTTCGACAACTTCAGTCGCGCCCACGACATGTAGCCGAGGGTGGTCCGCTGCTTTGTGGCGATGTAGTTCAGCCCGCAAGACATCCTCGCGACCGACCAGAATTAATTCTGCGTTGGGCTCGCGATTTACAAAAGCAATGGCAGCAGGAACGGTGACGGATGGGCCGTGATCACCACCCATGCAATCAATTGATATTTTTATTGTCATTTTTTTGATCAAGCACGACGTTCGGTCAGGAATTTGACCAAATCAGCGTTGATGCAATATGACGGAATGACGCTAAGTTCGACGCTGTATTTGCATACAAAAACGGCGCCAAGCAGTCTGGGACTCTTCACGCCGGTTTGATTTTTTTACAGCGACGAAAGTTATTCGTCGTTTTTGGTCTTGAGTACTTTACGGCCACGATAAAAGCCGTTTGGGCTGATATGGTGACGCAAATGTGTTTCACCTGTGGTTGGCTCTACGGCCGTGGTTGGCGCGGTCAGAAAATCATGTGAACGATGCATACCGCGTTTGGACGGTGACTTCTTGTTTTGTTGTACTGCCATGACGTGCTCCTAAATCGGTGAATTCAAAATTCTAACATAGTCAGATTGTAAAACCTTCTGCTCTATCGCCCTGCCTCACATCTTTTTTACTGTTTGAGGCAAATTCATCAGCGCAGATCATATCTTTTTGAAAATAAATTATTTTAATTTTTTCAAAACTGCAAACGGTGACTCCGCCTTGTCATTGACTGTACCGGGTGCTGCTCCGGCAGGACAGCTTTCATGCCGCGGCGACAATGGCAAGGCCAATAAGGCTTCGTCCTCGACTAAAACCATTAAATCCTGTGAGCCTGAGGGGACAATGACATCGATACTGTCATCGTCCAGACGTGCCTCTGTTTCATCGGCTTCAGCTTCAGTTTTAGCCAACACCAGCAAAGACTTTGATGCTACCGCCAGTGGATAAGCTGTCAGACAGCGTTGGCAGATGAGATGCACTTCGCCTTCAAGCTGCAAAGTCAGCTGGGCTGAACCGGTTTCATGTTGACCACCTTGCAATGACCAGGCAAGCTCGCCTTTATTATCAGCAAGCTCAGCGGTAAGCCTTGCCAAATCACTTACAGGAACATCCCCCGATAGGTGCTGCTTATTGCGGCAAAATTCAAATAGGTCAATAGCCTTGGCAGTCATGAGCACAGATACGCCGGAAAACCTGCGATAATATCAGCGAATTACCTTACAAGTCAAAGCCTTACGTGATTACTTGACCAGCTCAGATGCCGGTTGAATTCTCTATCCTGCGATTATTTCATTTAGCTCTTTCTTCCAAATTTTGCTTTTAATACAACCATCTTTGTCTCCCCGCTTAATTCTCGGCTCCAGCTCGGTTTATCGACAAGATTTACTGGCAAGACTACAGCTGCCTTTCGAAATTATGGCGCCGGCTATTGATGAGTCGCCCTTACCCGACGAGACCCCACCACAAACTGCATTACGACTGGCACAAGCCAAGGCTGTTGCCATTGCAGCCCAAGTGGGACCTGCGCTGATAATCGGATCCGATCAGGTTGCAACTCTGGACTGTCAGCAAATTGGTAAACCGGGAAATCACGCACGTGCTTTGGCTCAATTGCAAATGATGCGAGGTCGCTCAGTTGTGTTTCACACTGCGCTTTGTCTTTACGACACCCGTCCGGAGAGTCCGGCTGCGCTTCAAATCGATAATATTCCGACCATCGTTACGTTTCGTGACTTGCCGGATGCTGAGCTGGATGCTTATCTTCTGATAGAAAAGCCTTATGACTGCGCAGGTAGCGCAAAAAATGAAGGATTAGGTATCGCTCTGATTTCCTCTATCGAGGGAACAGACCCTACCGCATTGACTGGACTGCCACTGATTGCATTAACTTCCATGCTGCGACGAGCTGGCGTGTTGTTTTTTAAATCCTGAAAATTATTTACACAAATCAATGGGCACACTCTATTTAATTCCCACCACACTGGGACCTAGCGCACTTGATACCGTGTTGCCGGCCGAGGTGCGCGCTATCACGGCAACGCTCGATACATTCATTGCAGAAAATGCGAAGACTGCACGGGCTTTTTTAAAACTGGTCAGCGCGACGCATCCGTTATCTAAAAGTTTGCAAGAGATACAAATAGCCGAGTTAAACGTCAATACCTCAGCAGCACAGTTACCCGAATTACTTACGCCGCTACTAGAAGGTAAAAACGTGGGCCTGCTCTCTGAAGCGGGCGTGCCTGCGGTTGCTGACCCTGGTGCAGACCTGGTGAGGCTGGCTCATTCAAATGATATTGTGGTGCGCCCCCTAGTAGGGCCTTCTTCTATTTTGCTGGCCTTGATGGGTTCAGGATTGAACGGCCAAAGCTTTGCATTCAATGGTTATCTGCCTACCGATGCTGATGCCCGCGGCAAGCGCATAAAATTACTGGAACAAC
>CAIVDH010000384.1 GCA_903904635.1 uncultured Burkholderiales bacterium
CGTATTTAACTAAGAAAATGTTAAATCAGCGCTTAGTACTGAAAACGCTTTCTAATTAACAACTTGGATTCAGTAATTTCAAAATGTGGTGAAGTAAAAAAGTAGCTGAGAATAAAAAAAGGGAAGCGCATCGCTTCCCTTTTCTTAAATCTGAATCAAACAGAAATAATTATTTCTGTGACATCCCCAGCAACATCTCATTCAACTTTTTCACAAATCCAGCCGGATCAGTCAACGTGCCGCCTTCAGCTAACATGGCCTGATCAAACAAAATACTAGACCAGTCATTAAATTTACTGTCTTCGTATTTCAATTGCTGTACCAGCGGATGATGCGGATTAATCTCTAATATTGGTTTGGATTCAGGCGCAGCCTGGCCCGAAGCTTTCAGCATGCGCAAGAGATTACCGGAGAGTTCATTTTCACCCGCTACAAGACATGCCGGTGAGTCTGTAAGTCGGAAAGTCACGCGCACATCATGGGCTTTATCGGTGAGCGCAGCCTTCATTTTTTCGACCAGCTCTTTGAATTCAGTCTCGGTTTCTTCTTTCTGCTTTTTCTCGGCTTCGTCTTCGAGTTTGCCCAGGTCCAAATCGCCTTTGGCAACGGAGACGAGTTCCTTGCCTTCAAACTCGGTGAGGAAAGACAGCATCCATTCATCCACACGTTCAGTCAGCAGCAAAACTTCTATGCCTTTTTTGCGGAAAATTTCCAGATGTGGGCTATTTTTCGCTGCAGTCCAGGCGTCAGCCGTCAGGAAATAAATTTTGTCCTGCTCAGGCTTCATGCGGCTGACATAGTCAGCAAACGATACATCTTGTACATCGCTGTCATTCTGCGTAGAGGCAAAGCGCAGCAGCTTGGCGATGCGATCTTTGTTGGTGGTGTCCTCGCCTATGCCTTCTTTGAGAACCTGACCAAATTCTTTCCAGAAGCCGGCGTATTTGTCTTTCTTTTCTTGATCATCAGCGTTAGCGTGTTCTTCCAGCATGCCCAGTATGCGTTTGGTTGAACCTTCGCGTATGACTTTGACATCGCGTGATTCCTGCAAAATTTCACGCGACACATTAAGAGGTAAATCATTGGAGTCAATCACGCCTTTCACAAAGCGCAGATAAACCGGCATCAGCTGCTCGGCATCATCCATGATGAACACGCGCTTCACATACAGCTTGATACCGCCGCGCTTGTTACGATCCCACAGATCAAACGGTGCATGCTTGGGAATGTATAGCAGCTGCGTATATTCGCTACGACCTTCAACGCGATTGTGCGTCCAGCTCAGCGGCTCTTGAAAGTCATGCGATACATGTTTGTAGAATTCGACATATTGTTCATCCGTGATGTCAGACTTACTGCGTGCCCATAGTGCGCTGGCCTGATTAATGGTTTCAAGTTCATCCTTGACGACGGTTTCTTTTTTCTCTTCGTCCCATTCTTCTTTCTTCATCTTTATCGGTAAAGCGATATGGTCGGAATATTTGCGTACGGTGGATTTTAATTTCCATGGTGAGAGAAACTCATCTTCGCCTTCACGCAAATGCAAGATGATGCGGGTGCCGCGTTGAGGCATGTTGATAGTCTCGACGGTAAAATCGCCTTCGCCGCCTGATTCCCAGCGCACGCCCGCTTCAGCAGGCATGCCTGCACGGCGTGATTCAACCGTAATTTTGTCGGCAACGATAAAGCCGGAATAAAAGCCCACGCCAAACTGGCCGATGAGTGCCGCATCTTTTTGCTGATCGCCAGAGAGGCGCGAGAAAAATTCTTTGGTGCCAGATTTGGCGATGGTACCCAGATGATCAATCGCTTCAGCCTGGGTCATGCCTATACCGTTGTCGGTAATGCTGATAGTGCGTGCATCTTTGTCGAAATCAATTTCTATGAAAAGTTCGCTATTGTTTTCGAACAGCGCATCATTGTTGATCGCTTCGAATCGCAGCTTGTCTGCCGCATCAGAGGCATTAGAGACTAACTCGCGCAGGAAAATTTCTTTGTTTGAATACAGCGAATGAATCATCAGCTGCAGCAGCTGTTTAACTTCGGCCTGAAAGCCCAGAGTTTGTTTGGTGTTGTCAGACATGATGTCCTTTAATTAAAGTTGCCAGGAAAATAAAACGATCTGTCAGGAAATTGGGGCACCAAGGCTGATTTCAAGGGGGGACTGAGGGTAAAATCGGGTCTTTCTTTCATTCTTTACAACGACTATCCATAGGAGCGCCGCATGTCTATTCAGAAAAAACTGCAAGACCTCAATATCACCCTGCCGGCGGTAGCCACGCCAGCTGCGGCCTATGTCATGTATGTCCAGACTGGTAATACGGTTTATTTATCCGGCCATATCGCCAAAAAAGACGGCAAAGTCTGGGTCGGCCAGCTAGGCCGCGACATGACAACAGAGCAGGGCAAAGAGGCCGCGCAGACAGTGGCGATCGATCTGATGGCGACTTTGCAGGCAGCCTGCGGCGGGGATTTGTCGCGGGTAAAAAGAATCGTCAAGCTGGTTAGTCTGGTCAATTCCACCGCAGACTTTACTGAGCATCATCTGGTTACGAATGGCGCGTCGGAATTGATCGGGCAAGTGTTTGGCGAAGCAGGCAAGCATGCGCGCTCTGCCTTTGGGGTGGCGCAGTTACCGATGGGGAGTTGTGTGGAGATAGAGATGGTGGCGGAATTGGTTGCGACTGCGTAGTTTTTACCTCCTCAAATGAGATAAAATATTCACTCAAATGAAGAAAATTTATGACTAAGCGTGGAAATTTTAAAAAAAAGACCGAATTGTCTGATCGCACACCAGTGCCCAGGCCTGCTGCTGCCAAGGCTCAACTGAGTAAGCGCTCGGCAACACCAGTCAAAGGCATAGTCACTAAAAAAGCCAAACAGTCCACGATAATTTCTCCGCGTTCAGTTTACACGGCATCGGGTGTTGAACGTATTGCGATGATTCGTCGCGGCGTGCCAGCTGTGGCGCTCAATGAAATCGTTCGAAAAATGGCTATTTCCAAAGAACGTTTATATGCAACCTTGCGTTTTCCGACATCAACGATTGATCGCAAAATCCGCAACAATGATGCGCTGTCGGCTGAGCATTCAGAACGTTTACTCGGTCTTGAAAGGTTGATCGGTCAGGTAGAGGTCATGCTGAGCCAATCCGGTACAGGTGAAAAATTTGATGCTGACCGCTGGGTTGGTGCATGGCTAGATCATCCCCTGCCGGCACTCGGTGGCGCCAGACCTGCAGAGTATATGGACACGATAGAAGGACAGGAGCTTGTGTCCGGATTGCTTGCCCAATCGCAGTCTGGGGCTTATGGCTGATGCGTGTATGGAGAATAGCAACGCAGTCGCCTGAATATGACGCAAAAGATCTGTCCGGAGCGGGAGCGAAAATTACGGGTGGTCGTTGGAACCGTCGTGGGCTAGCCGTTTTGTATTGCGCTGATACAGCGTCATTGGCTTGTTTGGAAACACTGGTTCACCTTGGCTCTGGTGGGTTACCGCTACAACGCTATTTGATTGCAATTGATATACCCGACGCTATCTGGAAGGCGCGTGAGATTCACACTGCGTTAGCGCTTCCGCCAAAGTGGAATACTTGTCCTGTCAGCCAGGCAAGCATGGATTTTGGTGATGCATGGCTGATGTCGGAACGCTCAGTCGTTATGGTCTTGCCCTCAGCAATCATGCCTGAAGATGCCATTATTTTGATCAATCCTAAGCATAAAGATGCTTCAAAAATGTCCGCTTCAAGATTGCGAAAGTGGGATTATGATGCGCGACTTTTTTAACCATGCGTTAACATGAAAAACGCTATTTATGAAACCCCGTTTTTAAAATCACTCCCCGCCAAACCGATCTGCAAACGCCGCATGTAAAGGCAGCACCTCATCCTGTTCCGCCGCTAGTGTTAAAGCTACATACGCATCAGCCTGCTCACTCACCATTTTATAAATCGCACTGCATAAATCATATGCAGTGGTACCCGGCCATTCTGCAATTAACAATTCAGCCGGTAGCTGCGGATCATGTAGCTGTACGCGACGAAACGCATGAATCAGCAAAGTACGAATCACAAATGCCTGTTGCTGCGTCAGGTCATTTTCTTCTGACAGCGAAGACGCCAACGGCGCAAATTTGTGCACGAATTGTGCATAAGATTTACGTACCGTATCAAGCTGCCAGCATAGCTTCACCAGATCGGTCAGCGGCTTGCTGGTGACTGCATCCATATTCGTAGCCGTTGACACAATTACCTTATCGGCAGCGCCGGTACGATGCAGTATTTCATTCAGCGCTTCTGCCTTGTTGCCGGGATGCGCATACAGACCGGGCGTGACTAATCCAAAACCTTCCCACAGCAATTCTTTTTTTAACGCGTTACGTAAAGCCGTGCTGCTATTGTCCGGCGGCGCAATGACCAATATCCAGCGCCCATCCCAGTTAACGCGTGCTGGCGCATAAATACGCTGATGCGCACGCGCAAAGCGTTTGCTGCCTTGCGGGGTGAGTGCATATTGACTGCGGCGTCCGCTGCGCTGGGCATCCAGCCAGCCTTCCTCGGTCAGACGAAAAACACTGGTGCGTACCAGCCTGTCATTAATGCCTAATGCGTCCATCAGCGTAATGAGGCTGCCCAGCCAAACCGAGCCACCGCGCGGCGCAATGGCGTCACCAAATACCGTCATCAGTATGGATTTTGAGCGAGGTGGGTCTTGCTTCAGGAAGCGGTGTATCCATTTATCGATGGCAGTCGTTTTCATATTGTCATGATACAGCTTTGTAGATTTATTTAAAAATACTGTATCATGAATGAAAATCAAACAAGATGGAGATCGCCACTATGTACGCACAGATGGTAGAGACCGGCACCAGCAAGTTGAGCGCCCTGGCCGAAATGTCCCCCGAAGAGCGCGCGTTTCAACAGCGCATAGATGATGGCATCAAGATCGAACCTAAAGACTGGATGACCGAGGGCTATCGTAAAACCCTGATACGTCAGATATCCCAGCACGCCCATTCCGAGATAGTCGGTCAGCTACCTGAAGGTAATTGGGTCACGCGTGCACCAACACTAAAACGCAAAGCGATATTGCTGGCCAAGATACAAGACGAAGCCGGCCATGGTTTGTATCTATACAGCGCCGCTGAAACCCTGGGCATATCACGCGACCAGATGACGGCTGATCTGTTGTCCGGTAAAGCCAAGTACTCCAGCATATTTAATTACCCCACGCTTTCATGGGCAGACATGGGCGCAATCGGTTGGCTGGTAGACGGCTCGGCCATCATTAATCAGATTCCATTGTGCCGTTGCTCATATGGTCCGTATGCGCGCGCGATGGTGCGCGTGTGTAAGGAAGAATCATTTCATGCGCGTCAGGGTTACGACATCATGCTTGCACTCTGCCGTGGTACAGCAGAACAAAAACAAATGGCGCAGGACGCATTAAACCGCTGGTGGTGGCCTTCGCTGATGATGTTTGGTCCGCCTGATGGTGAATCAGTCAATAGCGCGCAGTCTGCCGCATGGAAGATTAAATTATTCTCCAATGATGAACTGCGTCAGCGTATGGTGGATCAAACTGTACCGCAAGCGGAGTATCTGGGTCTGACAGTGCCGGACCCGGATCTGAAATGGAATGAAGTACGCGGCAGCTATGATTTTGGTGCGATCGATTTCTCTGAGCTGTTTAACGTCGTCAAAGGTAATGGCCCTTGCAATCGCGAGCGTCTCGCTACCCGCAAAAAGGCATGGGACGATGGCGCATGGTTTCGTGATGCGCTGACCGCACATGCAGACAAACAAGCTCAACATGCATTAAGCCGCCAGCCTAAAGCAGCTTAACTGCAGCATTAAAAAGGAAAAAGTATGAGTAAAGAATGGCCATTATGGGAAATCTTCATACGTAGCCAGCACGGCCTGTCGCATAAACACGTAGGCAGTTTGCATGCACCCGATGCAGAAATGGCGATCAACAATGCACGCGATGTGTACACCCGTCGTAATGAAGGCGTATCAATCTGGGTCGTGGCATCGAATCAAATCATAGCCAGCAGCCCTAGCGAAAAAGGCGAACTGTTCGAGCCATCCAATAGCAAAGTCTATCGTCATCCAACATTCTTCCCCATGCCGGAAGAAATAAAAAATCTCTGATCTACTGAGTCACCGTGTATGACACAACAAAATAAATTTCAATGGTTACTGCGCTGTGCTGACAATACCTTGGTGCTGTCTCAGCGTTTGTCCGAATGGTGTGGAAAAGGCCCGGCGCTGGAAGAAGACATGGCAGCAACCAATGTCGCGCTAGATTTAATCGGCCAAGCCACGCTATGGTTTGCCTATGCCGCCGAAGTAGAAGGTGCAGGGCGCAATGAAGATCAGCTGGCATTTTTGCGCGATGCGCATGATTTTCGTAATGCGTTATTAGTCGAGCAGCCCAATGATGATTACGGCCACACCCTGATGCGGCAGTTTTATTTCGATGTCTGGCATTATTTTTTTCTCAAAGCCTTATGTCATTCAACCGATGCACGCGTGGCCGGCATTGCAGAAAAATCACTGAAAGAAGTCAGCTATCACGTGCGCCGCAGTGGGGATTTAATCGTGCGGCTTGGTGACGGCAATGAAGAAAGTCACCATCGCATGCAACGCTCTGCCGATGCATTGTGGATGTATACCGGTGAATTATTGACGCCCGATGCACTCGATAGCGAAATGGCCAAACAGGGTATCGCACCTGATTTAGCGGCTGTGCGTGCAAGTTGGCTCGCGCATGTGACTGAAATTTTTGCAGAAGCAACGCTCACACTGCCACCGCAAGACGCGTGGATGCAAAAAGGTGGAAAGACCGGCACCCACACAGAACATCTCGGCTACCTGCTCGCAGAAATGCAATTCTTGCAGCGTGCCTATCCCGGAGCGCAGTGGTGAAAACCGATGTTGACCAGATCTGGCAATGGCTGGAGCAGGTCAGCGATCCGGAGATTCCGGTCATATCGGTTGTTGACTTGGGTATCGTGCGTGAAGTCGCGTTCGCAGAAGATGGTAGTTGTGAAATCATGATCACACCCACGTATTCAGGTTGCCCGGCGATGGAGGTCATCGCGCAGGAAATTACTACTGCATTGCAGCAGCATGGCATCCATAAAATTCATATCAATAGCCGGCTCACACCAGCATGGACCACAGACTGGATGAGCGAGGCTGGCAAAGAAAAATTAAAAAATTACGGCATTGCGCCGCCAGCACAAAAAGTGATTGATATCTCTGGTATCAGTCGTAAGCAGCAAGCTTTAGCTTTAAATTGTCCGCAGTGCGGATCAGCAAACACGCGTTTAGTTAGTCAGTTTGGCTCTACCGCTTGCAAGGCTTTGTATCGTTGCGCAGATTGTCTGGAGCCATTTGATTATTTCAAGGCACATTAAATCGGCGCCTGAATTTTTAAAAATAAAAAATAAAAAAACATTAAAAGAAAAATATGAGTCAATTTCACTCACTTACTATCGCTTCCATCAAGCAGGAAACCCGCGATGCCATCGTAATCACGTTTGCTGTACCTTCTGAGCTAAAAGAAAAATTCCGTTTCACACAAGGTCAGTATTTAACGTTACGCGCCGAGATCAATGCTGAAGAATTACGCCGTTCCTACTCCATCTGCTCAGCGGTACAAGATAATGTGCTACGTGTGGCAATCAAAAAAATTCAGGGTGGCGCATTTTCCAACTGGGCCAGCGCCACACTCAAGCCCGGTATGCAAATAGATGTCATGCCGCCTATGGGGCATTTTAATGTGCCGCTATCTGCTACCAACAGCAAACATTATCTGGGCTTTTTTGTCCGTAATACATGTTTGCAAAAGTAGTTAAAGGACTGACGATTAAAACATCATCATCTTCAAACACTTTAATTACGTCATCTTTGGGGTC
>CAIVDH010000385.1 GCA_903904635.1 uncultured Burkholderiales bacterium
CTTGGCAATAAACGCGTGGAAGTAGAGTCATAAACAGGAAGCAGGTCAACGCCGCCAAAATTCTCTTATAAATTCTGGATTTATTTTTTGAGCAATTACATCGGACTACACTTTCACGCTAAATTTTTCTAGGGAACAAAGCTCGCCATCCCCAATCTGAATCCACAGTTTCTCGCCAACAGATAGTTCGTGTCTTAAGCGTGCTATCTTGATTGAAATAAAACTTTACTGATAAAACGCGCAATTGAAGTTGGCCTTGTCACAAAATAAGTCCCTCTTTTTATTTCTACAATTGCAATTTCCCGGAGTATGTATTCATGACTGATTTCAATAAAGATCTCGAACGTCGTCCTGTGAATTTTGCCGCCTTGACGCCGCTCGACTTTATTGCCCGTACCGCTGAAGTCTATGGTGCACGGCCTGCTGTGGTGTATGGCGCTATACGCCGCACCTGGAGCGAAACTTATGTGCGCGCGAAGCAGTTGGCTAGCGCATTACAAAAACATGGCATAGGCCAGAATGACACCGTTGCGGTGCTGCTGCCGAATATTCCCGAGATGGTCGAAGTGCATTTTGGTGTGCCTATGGCGGGGGCTGTACTTAACACGCTCAATACCCGTCTTGATTATGCCGCCCTGATTTTTATGCTGCGCCATGGTGAAGCCAAGGTCTTGATTGTTGATACCGAATACGCCGCACTGGCAGCGACTTTACGGGCAGATCTGCCAGATCTGATCGTGTTGGGCGTAAAAGATCAACAAGCCGACACACCTGCATTGCCCTCTGAGTGGCAAGACTATGAACGTTATCTCTCTGAAGGCGATCCACAATTTGCGTGGCAGCCGCCGGCGGATGACTGGGATGCGATAGCACTGAACTACACTTCAGGCACCACTGGTGACCCCAAGGGCGTGGTGTATCACCATCGAGGCGCAGCCATTAATGCCATCTCCAACATACTGGAATGGGATATGCCCAAGCATGCGGTCTATTTATGGACCCTGCCACTGTTTCATTGTAATGGCTGGTGCTTTCCCTGGACGATAGCTGCACGTGCTGGCGTTAATGTTTGTCTGCGCAAGTTTGATGCAAAGCTGGTGCTCGATTTAATCGCGGCAGAACACGTCACGCATTATTGCGGCGCGCCTATTGTGCAAAGTGCCCTGGCTTCTGCGCCGCCTGAATGGCGCGCGGGTATCAAGCATCGCGTTTCTACCATGGTGGCCGGCGCACCACCGTCACCGGCAGTCATTGCGCAAATGGCGGCTATGGGTTTTGATCTCACGCATGTGTATGGCTTAACGGAAGTGTATGGCCCTGCCACCGTCTGCGCCAAGCAAACGGAATGGGAAACGCTAGATGCAGCAGCGCAGGCGCAAATGAATGCACGACAGGGTGTGCGTTATCACTTGCAGGCTGGCGTTGCGGTGCTTGATCCTGAAACCATGCAGCCAGTGCCTGCCGATGGCGAGACGCTGGGCGAGATTATGTTTCGCGGGAATATCTGCATGAAGGGTTATCTGAAAAATCAGCGTGCTACCGAAGAAGCATTTCGTGGTGACTGGTTTCACACTGGCGATCTGGCCGTTCTGTCGCCCGATGGTTATGTGCGCATTAAAGATCGCAGCAAAGATATCATCATCTCTGGTGGTGAAAATATTTCCAGTATTGAAGTGGAAGATGCAATTTATCAGCATCCTGCAGTAGCCGCCGTTGCCGTTGTTGCGTCACCAGATGTGAAGTGGGGCGAGGTGCCTTGCGCATTTGTTGAATTGCGACAGCATGCGACAGTAAGTAAGGAAGAGATCATTACGCATTGCAAATCACTGCTGGCAGGATTCAAGGTGCCTAAGCTTGTGGTGTTTAAAGATTTACCTAAAACTTCAGCCGGCAAGATACAGAAATTTGCGTTGCGTGCAGAGGCGGGATCGGCAGCGGCAATTGATGTGAAGTGAAGTAGTTCGTCAGACACACTACAATCCCGTTTATGCTGGATTGCAGTGTGCTGACCAAATTAAATGCTGAATTGATTACAGTATTATTTTTTGGCTGCAGGTGTAGCTGGCGCTGCTGGTGACACTTTCATTTCCGCCCATCCCGCAAATGCCTGTGGTGTGAGCTTAGTCCATTTTTCTGTTTCTGCTTTCGTTATCGTAGTCGGTGGTGCACTGACATTAACGAACGCTGCCTGTAATTCTTTTTCACCTGATTTTTCATTCAGCTTGGCGAAAAATTCTGCGCGCCAGGTATTACATATACCCGCTTCGCGTATCATCGCTGCTTTATTACCCGGCCAGCCTTTACTGAGTTCTGCAACCATAGCATCGCGCTTGGCGCGCAGATCATTCGGTGCTATGCGTGTTTTCGTGCGTATGCCTTTCTGCACTACGTGTATCTGCGCAAAAAATCCTACAAGCTCGCCCATTACCTGACCAAACTCAGGCGAGGGTACGTTCAGTGAGGAATGTATTAGTGTCAGCGCCGAGCATCGCATCGCTTGTATTTCTATAGGGCTTTCCTGCGCGTGTGCAGCTGAAGCTGTCATGCCTAGTGTGAGCACAATTGTCAGATACGACAACGATATTTTATTGAACATACATGTTCCTTAAAAAATTTTTACTTCAAATTTAATTCAAAATTTATTTATTCACTAACCGCGCCGGCACACTAATTGTAAGTATGGCGGCGAATATCAAACTACCTGCAAGCATATACATGCCCGCATCAGTCGAACCAGTCAGTTGTTTTAACCAGCCCACAAGATAAGGGCTGGTAAAGCCTGCCAGATTGCCCACAGAATTAATCATCGCAATGCCAGCGGCAGCGCCCGTGCCGGTTAAAAAGGCAGTCGGCAAACTCCAGAATAATGGCAGTGTCGTGATGATTCCAGCAGTTGCTAGTGTCAGTGCTGCCATAGCCAGCACCGTATCGTGTGCCCATAATACGGAGAGCAGTAAACCGATTGCGCCAAAAATGCCGGGCAGCGCAACATGCCAGCGCCGTTCACGCAGACGGTCTGCGCTTTTTGAAATCAGCAGCATCACCACAACGGCAGCGCCGTAGGGTATGGCTGACATCAAGCCGATTTCTAACGGGTCGGCTATGCCCATGCCTTTGATAATGGTAGGCAGCCAGAAGCTCACGCCATACAATCCCATCACATAGCTGAAATAAATCAGCGCCATCAGCCACACACGTGGGCTGGTGAGTACGGTTGAAATTGGCGCGTCGTGTTTTTCTTCTTCTTCCGCGGCGATATTTTTTGCCAACAGCGCGCGCTCTTCTTCGGTCAGCCATTTTGCCTGTGCAATACGATCATCCAGCATGATGATGACGATTACGCCTAACAGTACGGCGGGCAAACCTTCAAGCAGAAACATCCATTGCCAGCCCGCCATCCCGTGTGTGCCATCGAATATTTTCATGATGTAGCCAGAAAGCGGGCCGCCTATTACGCCAGACAAGGCAATGCCGGTCATGAAGAGTGCGGTGATGCGGCCGCGTCGATGCGATGGATACCAGTATGTTAAGTAGAGAATAATCCCTGGGAAAAATCCGGCCTCTGCAATGCCGAGCAAGAAGCGCATGACATAGAACGCAGTGTCGTTCGTGACGAATAACATCCCGGCAGACAAAATACCCCAGCTGATCATGATGCGGCCTATCCATAATCGCGCACCGACTTTATGCAGAATAACGTTGCTGGGCACTTCAAAGAGAAAATAGCCAACGAAAAAAATACCAGCACCCAGCCCATAGACCACATCAGAAAATCCTAGCGCATTCATCATCTGCAGCTTGGCAAAGCCGACATTGACGCGATCAAGATAAGCGACGATGTAGCAGACTAGCAGTAGCGGCATCAGACGCCACGTCACTTTACGATAGGTTGCTTCTTCATTAATTTCAATTGCGGTGGACATGGTCTCCCTTTTTTATCGTTATTGGTCTTGCTGTGACTATGGCTATTGCTGTTGCCAGAGCTTTGGGTGCGGGAGATTGTAGCTGATCTGTGTGCGCTGACACGCGCCAAATTATTTGAGCAGCGCGACACCTTTGATTTGCGCGACCACATTTGAGCCGGCGCGCAACTGCAGTAAGTCACACGACTGTCTGGTGATGCGAGCCAGCAGTCGTTGTCCGCTGCAGTCCAGCGCGATCATGACCTGACCGGGGCTGTCGGCTGCGATCTCGATGACTTGTGCGGCAAAGCTGTTCAAGATGCTGCTGTCTTTGGGTGGTTGCAGTAGCAAACTCACATCTCGCGCCTGTATGCGCACGCGCACTTTTGCACCTGTATTACCGCTGGCAGAGGGTAGTCTTATCAAACCACCTGCAAAGCGCAGGGTAATAAGATCATAAGCAGCATCACGGCCTTCGACGGTGGTGGCTACAATCACGCCTGCGCCGTCACCATGCGCTAGTGGTAAATCTAAGCGTGTCATTAAATCAGTTGGGCTGCCACTGGCGATATGTCGACCCTGATCTAACAGCACCATATGATGTGCCAGGCGCGCTACTTCATCGGGTGCATGGCTGACATAGAGCAGCGGAATATCCAGCTCTTGCTGTAATTTTTCTAGATACGGCAAGATCTCGTCTTTGCGTTGCACATCTAGCGCAGCCAGTGGCTCATCCATTAAAAGCAATGCCGGACTAACAGCCAGTGCACGCGCAATTGCTACGCGCTGACGTTCACCGCCGGATAAATTTGCTGGCATGCGCTCTTGTAGATTTTCTATGCCGAGTAGATTAATTGCTTGCGCCAGCGAGACGCGACGCTGTGAAACAGGCACGCGCTTCATGCCATATTCAAGATTGCCGCGTACAGTTAAATGCGCAAACAACGCCGCATCTTGCGATACATAGCCTAGCGGTCTTTGATGTGTGGGTAAAAAAATACCGGCATCATCGTCTTGCCAGACATTGCCATTGACGACCAGCTTGCCGCGCGCATCAGGCTCCAAACCTGCGATGGCACGCAGGCAGCTAGTCTTGCCAGAACCGGAAGGACCAAACAAAGCGGTCACTCCCTTGCCGGGCATATGCAAATCCACATCTAAAGAAAATGCGGCTCTTTGTAGTGTGAAACGGGCATGTAGTTGATCTTTAGCTCGCTTCATAGCTGATTACCTACACGCCCGCCGCTGCGATTAAAGCTGTACAGCGTTAGCAGCACCAAAAATGCAAACAGCAGCATGCCACCTGAGAGCCAGTGTGCGTTGCTGTATTCAAGTGCTTCGACATGATCATAAATTTGTACCGAGATGACGCGTGTCTTGTCCGGTATGTTCCCACCTATCATGAGCACCACGCCAAATTCACCCATGGTGTGTGCAAAGCCCAGCACAGTTGCGCTCAGATAGCCGGGCTTGGCCAGTGGCAGCACGATGGTGAAGAAGCGGTCCAGTGGCGATGCACGCAAAGTCGCTGCGGCTTCCAGTGGCGCTTCGCCTATGGCTTCGAAGGCGTTTTGTAATGGCTGCACCACGAAAGGCATGGAATAAAAAACCGAAGCAATCACTATCCCGGCAAATGAAAAAGGCAGCAGGCCTATGCCCATGGCATCGGTAAGTTTGCCTATCGGGCCGTTTTGCCCCATCGCCAGCAGCAAATAAAAACCTAACACGGTAGGCGGCAGCACGATAGGCAGCGCCACGACGGCGCTGATTACGCCTTTCCATGCCGAGCGGGTGCGTGCCAGCCACCATGCCAGTGGCGTGGCGATTAGCAGCAGGATGACTGTGGTCAGCGCTGCCAGTTGCAGCGTGAGCCAGACCGCACCAAAATCAGAAGAGGAGGGCATCAGAGATGAATGCTTATCAAAAAGTTATGTTTATTTGGGGTGATCTTTATATGCCTGACGAAATATATCTAGCTACATTTCGATGGTCAAGCATTCGCTCATGTATTCGATCATACGTTTGATTAAGCATTCGTCTTGCCACTGCTTTGGCCCATCCCTCATAATGTGACTCTCTTCCTTCGCACTGGCGAAATCCTTACGCTCCCAATTTTTACGCTCCTAATTTTTAAACTATGAGAATTTTTAATTTCAGCGCCGGCCCTGCCGTGTTGCCAGAATCCGTACTGCAGCGCGCAGCCGATGAGATGCTGGACTGGCATGGCAGCGGCATGTCCGTGATGGAGATGAGCCATCGTGGTAAAGAATTCACCAGCATCATAGAAAAAGCAGAAGCAGATTTCCGCACGCTGCTGGGCATACCTTCTAACTACAAGGTGCTGTTCTTGCAGGGCGGCGCGCTGGCGATGAATGCGTTTATTCCCATGAACCTGTTGGGCAGCAAAACTTCAGCTGATTACATTAACACCGGTGAGTGGTCAAAAAAATCCATCAGTGAAGCACAAAAATATTGCCAGGTGCATGTTGCCGCTTCTGCTGAAGATCGTGATTTCACTTATGTGCCGCCGCAGTCAGATTGGCAGCTCAGTAAAGACCCGGCCTACGTGCATATCTGCACCAACGAGACTATCGGCGGTGTGGAATATAACTGGGTGCCTGATGCTGGTAGTGTGCCACTCGTTGCTGATATGTCTTCCCATATTTTGTCGCGCGAAATGGATGTCTCGAAATATGGTGTGATTTATGGTGGGGCGCAAAAAAATATAGGCCCTGCTGGTCTGACTTTTTGTATCGTGCGCGATGATTTGCTGGGTCGTGCCTTACCGATTACACCTAGTGTTTGTAACTGGAAAGATCAGGCAGAGCATGATTCCATGTTGAATACGCCGCCGACTTACGGTATTTACATTGCTGGCCTGGTGTTTGAGTGGTTGTTGCAGCAGGGTGGTCTGGCAAAAATCGAGCAGCTCAATATCGCTAAGGCTGCGATTTTGTATGACTATCTGGACGAAACGGATTTTTATATCAGTCCGGTAAATCGTGCTGACCGTTCACGTATGAATGTGCCATTTCACCTGATTGATAAAAAACTGGATGAAAAATTTTTGCAAGGTGCACAGCAACGCGGTCTGCTGCAGTTGAAAGGTCATCGTGTGGTCGGTGGTATGCGTGCTTCCATCTATAACGCGATGCCTATAGAAGGTGTGCGTGCGCTGGTTGAATATATGAAAGAATTTCAGCGTAGTAACGGATAATTAGTTCGCGCTTTCAATTTGCTGCCTCACATAAAATCACTGGCTCCCCAGTGATTTTTTTTATGCCTGCTGATCATCTACGCGCAGATATTTTTAAAATTTACGGATTTTATTATCTGTCTCACTGTCGAATTCCAGACTTTCCCATGTACCATTATCTGGAGTGATCATGGCATCAACAGCTTCACATAAATTTTTTTCCGAATCTGAACAATCCAATCTGCATGAGAAGCAACGACAGGATTTAGTGCAGGCACTAAGACCGTATGGCACGCGTCCATTTGCAGAGCTTGCAGAGATGACAGATGCGGAGCGATGTAAATGGCTATTCTGGAATTTGCATGAAAACATGGATGAAATCCGCTTGATGGAGCCAACCTTGCAGGGCCGCGTAACCAGTATGCAATTCACAGTACAAGACGGTTCTGATTTGCTGGGTGATAACCGATTGCAAAAGCGTTTGGATTTGTCATGCAAGTGGAATGTGCAGCTCACCTATCCCGGCTATCAGGATGAAATTAATCATACAATTGGAGATGGCTGGATTAATTTAATTATTGCCGATAGTGCGCCCGCATTTCCGGTGTTACGTGAAGGTCAGAAAGCTTATCTGGATGCAGATCATTCCATGTATCCGAATCAGTTATTTTTGGAAGGCTGGATTACGGATGGTGTGTGGCAAGAAATGCGCTCGCACTTATGTACGGCCAATCCAACCTGCAGGACAGATGTGGTCTTGCTCGACAATGTATTGTTTCCAGTAAAAAAAGGCTTTGATTTTGTTGCTGGTCCACCCGGGTCTATTGGTGTGATCAATATGGAGTTTCGTGCCTTTTCGCATCCGACTGAACGTCGTTTGCACAGACGCGGTGAGCCACGTCAACTTTCTTGAATGATGGAGACTGGGATGACTTTATTTTTACATCATGCGATACATCGCGCACCAGACCCTGCGCCTATTGATGAGCCGTACGATGATGAATTGCCGCGCCCGTTACCGATACCAGATGATGAGCCTGTGCCTGACCATAATCCGGAGTAAAGGTTGTAATGAATAATATTGTTTTACTTTTTTAAACTCTGGCTTCTGATTCCAATATGCGTTGCACGCGGCGCAGATACCATGCCAGCGCAGCAGCAACCAAAGCTAAGCTGATGCTATTGCCTAACCAAAAGCCTGCTGCGCCTTGCAGAGATAGTGGCGTGCCAGTCATCACATTAAACCCCAGCAGGTAGCCGCCGCCCAAGCCTACACCCCAGAGCGCAAGCGCATACATGACGGTCGGCACCAGCGCAACTTTGTAGGCACGCAATACAAACGCCGTGCCTATCTGTATGGAATCAAAAAACTGATAAAAAGCGATGAAGAAAAATAATGGCATTGCCGCCGCCGCTACTGCGGCGTCCGGCGTGTAGGCGGCAATGATTTCTTCACGTGATATCCAGACAATAATCCCCATTAACACCGATAGCACCACACCAAGCCGTATGCCTGCCGTACCGGTGAGTCGCGCTGATTGCATGCGACCAGCACCGATTTCCTGCGCAACCAGTGTGCCGGTTGCGTTCGCTATAGCGAGCGGCAACATATACAAAACTGTGCCGAGATTGGCGGTGATCTGATGACCAGCCACAGCAATGCTGCCTAGCCGTGCAATGAATAAGGCCATGAAAGCAAATGCGGTCACTTCTATCAGATAAGACAAACCCATAGGCAAGCCCAGTTTTAATAGCGCAGATTGTGCCGGCCATGAAGGCCAGCCCAGCCCTTTGCCGAAAATATGAAACTGCTGATAATGCTGACCCTGACGCAATATCAGCCAAGCCACAAATAATGCCAGCCAGGCTGTGACGGCAGTGGCTATTGCGCATCCCGGTGTGCCGAACGCAGGTAGCCCGAGTCCGCCAAATATGAACAGCGCATTGAGCGGAATTTTAAGCAGCAGCGCAGAAATTTGTATCGCCATCACCATGCGAGGTCGTGATGTGGCCATGTTGAGAGAGGCGTAAACGCGAAAGCTTAATGTTGCAGGCAAGGCGATGGCGAGTATCTGCAGATATTGCACAACTTTATCGTTGAGTTCTGCAGTTGGACTGGCAATAGAGAGCAACGGGGCAGGAAAACATAAAGCAACAGTGCCGATTAAAGAAAGAAAGAGAGCCAGCCAGGTACCTTGCCTGACTTCAAAGCCTATGGCATCGAGTTTGCGCGCGCCAAATAATTGCCCTATCGTTGGCGAGAGCGCCTGCAACACACCAGAGAGACCGACAAAAATACTGATGTAAACCGAGGCGCCAAGTCCCAGTGCAGCCAGGTCCATGGCTGAGTAACGGGCCGTCATCATAGTGTCGATGACGCCATTGGTGATGGTGGCAAGCTGGCCTACTAATATCGGCCAGGTGAGTGTGGCGATGCGCGCCGTCAGACTGCTTGCTGCTGGCGGCTGGGTTGCCAGGTTCATGGCGATTTACGCTGAAACAAACGGAAAGATTCATCTCGATCTGAAGCACGTCGTCCTTGCCACAGCAACGTCATTTCGCCATCTATTTTTTTCAGGGCTGTGACCCCTTTTTTGCGCAGTCCGGTATCTTGTACCAGTACATATTCGCAGTGGGTATCAGACAGTGCACCAAATTTTACTGGTCCCAGATAGGCAAAAGAGGCGCGCTGCGCAGCACCGACGCCATCGGCAATAACGCAGCGATAATTTTCGGGAAGTTTTTCTGCAATTTTTTCAGCCACGCTTGCATAGCTTTTGCCATAGTTCAGCCATGGCAGCCATAACGTCATCAGCAAAAGCCAGCAGAGAATGACACCGCCAGTCGACAAGACAACGGCGCGCCACAATACCGAAGGCCTGCGTGCCAGACGCCAGCGCAGTAGTAATAGCCATCCTATGGTGGTGGCCAGCGCAACGAGCAGCGAGATGATATTGAATTCAGGTTGAAATCCGGGCGCAAGCTTGAAGGCATTTTTTGCCAATTGCGCCGGCCAGCCAGTTTGTTTTGCTATCCAGCCCAGCCAGATGAAACCGGCAATGGCGCTTAGCGTCATGACTGAAAACCAGTCCACTGCATTGATAGCGCCGCGTTTAAAAGTAGGCAGTCCAAAGGTAGCCAGAATAGCTAGCGGAGGAAGTAAAGACAGTAAATCTATATTCCCCGACAACGTAGAAAAAAGACACAGTATCAGCAACGCCACCGCACCCACTACGGGCAACTGTATGTGCAAAGCAGCTTGCGTGCGCCAGGCGTAAACCGCCCATATGGCAATCGGCCAGGCCGGCCAGGCAAACCAGACCAGCGCTTTAACGAGTACGCCAGCGCCTTGCAGGCCAGGCCGAACTAGCATGTTGTTATTGGCTTGTAGCCAGGCTTGAACGAAATCAGCTTGGGCAGGATCAATCCATTGCAATGCGGCGATCCATAGCAGCGGCAAGGCACAGGCTATTGGCAAGGTAATACTTAACTGTTGCCAGAGGGCGTTACGGTCGCGCCATGCAGACAGTATGAGAAAAGATAAGCACAGTGCCAGCGGTGTAGCCCAGCCGCGCGCGAGTACCAGCAGCCCTAATGAAAAGCCCAGCCCCACCGCTGCGCGCCGGCTGGTGGTATCAAATAAACAGGCTGCTGCATAAAAAGTGGCGGCCACTAATGAGACATGCAGCGCAGGTGCGGCAGTTTCATGGCTGCGCAATAGCAGACCAAGGCAGGCGGCGTAAATCAGCAAGCCGCCATCAGCCAATACCCTGCCGTAGTCGCGCGGCGCTGGCTGGCCGCCAAAGGCCAGTTTCAAAGGCTGCGCTTCATTGCGCCTGCCCAGTACATAGCCGGTGCGCCAGACTGCGGCAGCGCCGATGGCAAAAAATACGAGTGTAGATAGCCGGGCTGCGAACGCGTCACCTGTCAGCCAGCCGAATAATTTTATTAAAATTGCGCCTATCCAGAATGCCAGCGGGCCATCTTGCGGCATGGGCAAGCCCACAATATTGGGCACCAGCCAGTCCGAGAAGCTGCCATGCGCCATCGTCCACATGATGCCGAAACCGGCTGCATCATCTGTTTTCCATGGATCGCGGCGCAAAATGCCGGGCAGAATATATAGCAGACATAGGGAGATCAACCCCCAGCGTGGCAGGGCAAGAGTGGCAGCAGCAGATAGGCGGACAGGCTTCATGCAGCGATTTGAAACAACGAGGAATTGAATGGGGTAAAGCAGTCGGCGCTATTTTGCCGCAATCAAAACAAAAAGGCAGCTCACGCTGCCTTTTTTGTATAGCACAACAAGCTTAGCCCGCAGCTTTGGTTTTTGAGCCGACACCGCCGAATTTCTGACGGAATTTCTCGACGCGACCAGCAGTATCGACAATTTTGTGTTTGCCGGTGTAAAACGGATGTGACTCAGACGATACCTCGACCTTGAGCAGGGGATAGTCCTTGCCTTCAAAGTTGGTGGTTTCGCGGGTTTGTACGGTAGAACGGGTGATGAATTTGAAATCGCACGACAGATCGTGGACTACAACTTCACGGTATTCAGGGTGTATGCCTTCTCTCATTGCATTCTCACTAAGTTTGGGTAGCCAATCGTCACTTCGTCGGTCTCACTGCTTCCTGACCCGATTGATGACCACTTGCCCGGTTAAAAGAAACGGGATTATATAAGAAATTCAGTTAAATCAGGAAAATCAGACCCTTAGAAAAAAACTAAGAAATTAACTAAGGTAGGGCTGATTAACTGCCACGCCGCATCATGTCAAAAAATTCAGCGTTGTTCTTGGTGGATTTCATCTTGTCGAGTATGAATTCCATCGCTTCGATATCGTCCATGCCGTAGAGGAGCTTACGCAGCACCCAGACTTTTTGCAAAATATCGGGCTTGATCAACAGCTCTTCACGACGGGTCCCAGATTTATTGAGGTTAATGGCAGGATAGACGCGCTTCTCGGCCAAGCGGCGTTCCAGATGCACTTCCATATTGCCGGTACCTTTGAATTCTTCAAAGATCACGTCATCCATACGGCTGCCGGTTTCGATGAGGGCCGTGGCGATGATGGTCAGTGAGCCGCCTTCTTCGATGTTACGTGCCGCGCCAAAGAAACGCTTGGGGCGTTGCAGTGCATTGGCATCCACACCACCGGTCAGTACTTTGCCGGAGGCAGGAATAACGGTGTTATAGGCGCGCGCCAGACGGGTGATTGAATCAAGCAGAATCACGACGTCTTTTTTCATTTCTACCAGACGCTTGGCTTTTTCCAGCACCATCTCGGCCACTTGTACGTGGCGTGTGGCCGGCTCGTCAAAGGTCGAGGCTACGACTTCGCCGCGCACTGAGCGCTGCATCTCCGTGACTTCTTCAGGGCGTTCATCAATCAGCAGCACAATGAGTGTGGCTTCCGGATGATTGGCGGTGATCGCATGCGCGATATGCTGCAGAATCACCGACTTGCCGGATTTCGGTGAGGCCACTAACAAACCACGCTGGCCTTTGCCGATAGGTGCAATCAGATCAATAATGCGGCCAGTAATATTTTCGTCGCCACGCATGTCACGCTCTAACAGCAGCGGCTGATTCGGATGCAGTGGCGTTAAGTTTTCAAACAAAATCTTGTGCTTGGATGCTTCCGGTGATTCACCGTTTACCTTGTCCACCTTGACCAGTGCGAAATAGCGTTCGCCATCCTTGGGGGTGCGTACTTCGCCTTCTATCGAATCACCGGTGTGCAGGTTGAAGCGACGGATTTGCGAAGGCGATATGTAAATATCATCGGTAGAGGCCATGTAGCTGGCGTCGGGCGAGCGTAAAAAGCCAAAGCCGTCAGGCAGGACTTCAAGCACGCCATCACCAAAAATCTGTTCGCCGGATTTGGCGCGTCGCTTGAGGATGGCAAACATCAACTCTTGCTTGCGCAGGCGCGCCGCATTATCGATATCGAGGCTAATGGCCATTTCCAGAAGGGCCGAAACGTGTAGTGCTTTTAGTTCAGATAAGTGCATAGTCAAGTGCCGCGCAGTGCGGATTTCAGGTGGGGGAGGGTACGACGGAGTAAGAGAATCGGGAAGTAAACGCGGCGGTACGGACGCACCACCGCGGGCAATTCATATTCAGATATTGCTATCAATGAAGGAGGTCAGTTGGCCTTTGGCCAATGCACCCACTTTTTGGGCCGCCGGCACACCGTTCTTAAACAAAATCAGC
>CAIVDH010000386.1 GCA_903904635.1 uncultured Burkholderiales bacterium
AACTGTCATAAATCAGTACTGCATTCGATCATCATGTGTGGCGCAATACCCGTGTTCCTTATGCCGACTCGCAATCATCTTGGCATTATCGGGCCGATTCCTCTTGAAGAATTCAAGATGGAAAACATCATGAAAAAAATTTAGGCCAATCCATTCGCACGTGAAGCAGTTAATAAAAAACCGCGCATCCTGACCATTACGCAATCTACGTATGACGGTGTAATTTATAACGTCGAAACAATTAAAAATATGCTGGACGGTGAGATTGATACCCTGCACTTTGACGAAGCATGGCTACCGCATGCGAGCTTCCATGATTTTTACAAAGATATGCATGCAATCGGCAAAGACAGGCCACGCGCTAAACAATCGATGATTTTTTCGACTCAATCCACGCACAAACTGTTAGCTGGTCTGTCACAGGCATCACAAATTCTGGTGCATGAATCAGAGACCGTAAAGCTGGATCGCGATAGCTTTAATGAAGCCTATTTGATGCACATCTCAACTTCGCCGCAATACGCAATTATTGCGTCATGTGACATCGCTGCGGCCATGATGGAACCGCCCGGTGGTACGGCACTCGTTGAGGAAAGCATACTTGAGGCACTCGACTTCCGGCGTGCGATGAAAAAAATTGATCAGGAATGGGGACTGGACTGGTGGTTTCAGGTTTGGGGGCCAGACAATTTTTCAGAAGACGGCATAGGCTCGCGCGATGACTGGATGATACGCGCCGAAGATGACTGGCATGGCTTTGGCAAACTCGCTGAGGGCTTTAACATGCTTGATCCGATCAAGGCCACCATCGTCACACCCGGCTTGTCATTGGATGGCGTATTTGGCGAAACTGGCATACCCGCATCCATCGTCACGAAATATCTGGCAGAGCATGGCGTCATTGTAGAAAAAGCTGGACTCTATTCTTTCTTCATCATGTTCACGATAGGCATTACCAAAGGTCGCTGGAATACCCTACTGACTGCGCTACAGCAGTTTAAAGATGACTATGACAAAAATCAGCCACTGTGGCGGATTCTTCCAGAATTCGCTGCCGCCAATCCGCGCTATGAGCGCACTGGCCTGAAAGATTTGTCACAGCAAATTCATGACATGTATAAATCTTATGATGTCGCGCGTTTGACTACCGAGATGTATTTATCCGATATGCTGCCAGCGATGAAGCCTTCGGATGCGTTTGCCAAAATGGCGCATCGTGATATTGATCGTGTACCTATCGATGAGCTTGAGGGTCGGGTTACATCGATATTATTAACACCCTACCCACCCGGTATTCCACTGTTGATTCCCGGGGAGCGTTTTAACAAAACTATCGTTGATTATTTAAAATTTGCACGCGACTTCAATGAGAAGTTTCCAGGTTTCGAGACCGACGTACACGGGCTAGTCAATACGGAGGTTGATGGCGTTAAGGGATATTTTGTAGACTGTGTAAGGCAATAAGGAATTAAAAAGCAAATACGAAATCGTTGTAAAAAGAGCCCTACAGGGCTCTTTTTACAATACAGATATTAGGTTTTCTAAGTTATATAAATTTTTTTGCAGACTTCCTGAAATAACATGCCAATCAGGTTTTAGGCAAAGTCACACCACGCTGTCCCTGATATTTTCCGCCACGATCCTTGTAAGATGTCTCACAAACTTCATCGCTCTCAAAAAACAGCACTTGCGCACAACCTTCACCTGCATAAATTTTTGCAGGCAACGGCGTGGTGTTGGAAAACTCTA
>CAIVDH010000387.1 GCA_903904635.1 uncultured Burkholderiales bacterium
GACGGCTCTGGTGTCGCAGCATCATAAACGAATCCACCAGCCGCATCACCGAGCCCTGCAACCCACAACCTGCCGCCACCAACGCCAGCCGCAGCTGGAGCAGCGGCAGGAGCGCGAGCAAGAGCGGCAGCTGCAGCTGCAATTGCGCGTGCCAGATCCCGATATTCCTCGCAATTTTTGCCGCATATAGTCTCCAGTTTAGCCAGATGCTCGGCCGCTTTTTCCGGCTTGCCAATTTTCAGATAGGCCTCGCCTATATATTCATGCGCCTCACGATGATTCGGATTTAAACGCAGCGCCTCGTTGTAATGCGAAAAAGATAAATCCATCTCACCCAGCTGGCGATAGGCATGGCCGAGATCATTATGTATATCAGCATTGTCAGGCGCATTTTTTACCGCTTTTTTAAGCGCGACAACCGCTGCCTTCCAGTCTTTGGCCTTGACCGCACGGCGGCCTGTCGCATAATCAGAAACCTCTTCCTTGACTTCTTCTTTGGCGCCGCTTGCATTGGCAAAAGCCAGCTGCGGCAGACACAAGGCAATCGATACAGCCAGTATTATTTTTTTCATACGCACCCCCTGATAAAAAAATTATTGTATCCGCACCGATGCACAGCAACCTAAAGCTGCCACCGCCGCCATGCAGCGCGAACGGCATCAGGATATTCTGCCCGACCACGACTGCCATTGTAGCGGCCAAGCGCCAAAAATAAATTGCCCCGCTCTTTATCGATATACATACGCAAAATCGCACAGCCATAACGCAAATTAGTCTGCATATGAAACAAGCCGGCCGGCTTGCCATCACCAATAGCACGCGTCCAGAACGGCATGACTTGCATATAACCGCGCGCGCCTGCTTGCGAGATAGCGTATTTGCGAAATCCTGACTCTACTTGTATCAGACCCAAAACCAGCGCAGGCTCCAGACCTGCGCGACGTGACTCATACCAGAGAGTTTGTAAAAATTCATGGCGCACCATGGTGTCGGGCATGCGGCTATGCAGCCTGCGTGACATCACATCAAACCATTTTTCCCATAATTTATGTTCGCTTGGATCTGCAAAATTTAACTGCGGCGGACGCGGATCAGAAATGGCGCGCGCTAAAGCAACCCGCACTGCATCAGCAAGCGCCTCTTCTTTCTGATTACCCGCTATCGCCACTTGCACCGCACTGCATACCAGCACCAACATCAATATGCGAGGCAGTATGCCTACAAGCGCAGACAAGTGGCTAGGCCGCATATCAGGCTACAAGTCTGGCCTGGATAAAGCCAACCATGCTCTCAAGCGCAACTGGCGTAGCCGTCTCATCACGACGGCCCTGATATTCCAGCATGCCCTCTTTAAGACCGCGATCACCCACCACCACCCGATGCGGCACACCAATGAGCTCCCAGTCGGCAAACATCGCACCAGGACGCTCGCCACGGTCATCCAGCACCACATCAACGCCTGCGGCAATTAAAGCGGCATAGAGCTTGTCGGTTTCTGCTTTGACTGCTTCACTGCGGTCATAGCCCATGGGGCACAGCACCACTTCAAATGGCGCAATAGAGACAGGCCAGATGATGCCCTTGGCATCGAAATTTTGCTCGATCGCGGCGCCCAAAATGCGCGTAACACCAATGCCGTAACAACCCATTTGCATGAGCTGCGGCTTGCCGCCTTCATCAAGATAGGTTGCTTTCATATCTTCTGAGTAGCGCGTGCCTAATTGGAAAACATGACCGACCTCGATACCGCGCTGTATCTCCAGCACACCCTTGCCATCCGGTGATGCGTCACCTGCGACCACATTACGAATGTCAGCTACTACAGGCAATGCCAGATCGCGCTCCCAATTCGTGCCGGTGTAATGAAATCCTTCGGCATTGGCACCGCAGACAAAATCATGCATCACCGCTACGCTGCGATCGGCCACAATTTTTATGGAGCCAGCCACGCCCACAGGGCCGAGATAACCAGGCGGCGTACTGAAATGCTCGACAATCTCAGTATCACTGGCAAAACGGAATGCGCCCATGCCGGGCAGTTTGCCGACTTTGACTTCATTGAGTTCATGATCACCGCGCAGTAGCAAGAGCCAGATTTCGCGCGGCCCTTCTTCTTTTTCCATGCTCAAGACTATCGACTTAACCGTCTGTGTCAGTGGCACACCCAGAAATTGCGCTACATCTTCACAACGCACTTTGGCCGGTGTCGCTGTTTTGGTCAGTGCCTGTGTAGGCTGCGCTTGGCCAGCTGCAGGCGCGACCGCCTCTGCTGCTTCCATATTGGCGGCGTAGTCTGAGCTGGGGCAATACACCAGTGCATCTTCACCCGTATCGGCAATGACATGAAACTCTTGCGAGCCGGAGCCACCAATTGCGCCATTGTCTGCCGCTACTGCGCGAAATTTCAAACCAAACCGATTGAAAATGCGCACATAGGCGTCAACCATCAACTGGTAGGAATGACGCAGTCCCTCAACATCACGATCAAATGAATACGCATCTTTCATCGTGAATTCACGACCACGCATCAAGCCGAAGCGCGGTCTGCGTTCGTCACGAAATTTAGTTTGTATATGATAAAAATTAACTGGCAGCTGGCGATATGATTTGATTTCGCTGCGCGCCACATCCGTTATCACCTCTTCAGAAGTGGGCTGTATGGCGAAATCACGGCCATGCCTGTCTTTTACCCGCATTAACTCCGGTCCCATTTTTTCCCAGCGACCGGTCTCTTGCCACAACTCGGCAGGCTGCACCAGCGGCATTAGCATTTCGATAGCACCCGCGCGATTCATTTCTTCGCGCACGATATTTTCCACTTTGCGGATAACACGCAGCCCCATAGGCATATAGGTGTAGATACCCGAGCCCAGGCGTTTGATCATGCCGGCGCGCAGCATAAGCTTGTGGCTGACGATCTCTGCATCAGAGGGAGCTTCTTTGAGAGTAGAAATAAAAAACCGGGAGGCGCGCATGAGAATGAAATCTTTTAAAAAGAGAGGGTTATAATCAACTCAATTTTAAAGTATTAGCTGGCTGTTGCGCCTGCTGATTGCACGACCAGATTTCATCCCCCATTTATGCTGCGGCTATTAAGCTGCCTGGCCCCATGCGGGATGCGTGCATATCAGGCGCAGACTGGCCGCAGAAAACCTGAGGTGCGTTATGCTGGACCGTGAAGGCTTTCGCCCAAACGTCGGCATCATTCTCTTGAATAGCCAGAATGAAGTCTGGTGGGGCAAGCGGGTGCGTGAACATTCGTGGCAATTTCCGCAAGGCGGAATCAAATATGGCGAAACGCCAGAGCAGGCCATGTTCCGTGAACTTGAGGAAGAAGTCGGCTTGCGCGCGGAGCACGTAAAAATCATAGGCCGCACCCGAGATTGGCTGCGCTATGAAGTGCCTGATCATTTCATCAAGCGCGAAATCCGCGGGCATTATCGCGGCCAAAAACAAATTTGGTTCCTGCTACGTATGGTCGGCCGTGATTGCGACGTCAACCTGCGCATGTCAGATCATCCTGAATTCGATGCATGGCGCTGGCATGAATACTGGGTACCGCTCGATGTGGTGATTGAATTCAAACGTGATGTTTACTTGAAAGCGTTGCAAGAACTATCACGCTTTCTTACGCGCTTACCCAACCCTGGCTCGCAGCAGCATCCGCGTGGTATCGCCGCGCCAAAAAATATTCCAGCCATCTCTGATCCGCATAACCTGACCGAACCCGAGCAAAAATGAAATCCACATCTGCTGCACGAAAAATTTTAATGGGTTCGGTGTTGAAATCCGTATTCGCTCCAGCACTGACGTTTGCCTTAATATTTTTGCCGATATATTCAGTCACGTCGGCTTACGCGCAGCAGCAAGAAACAGACGGCGCTCCAGCAATCTGGAAAGAAAGCGCCGTCCAGTTTCCAGCCCCGCCAAAAAAAGAAAACTTGTTGTCTTTTCCTGCCAGCATTTCCAAAACTCTCGACTTCACTATTGATGCAAAATCAGTAACAGTTGAAAACGATGGCGTGGTGCGCTACACCTTAGTCATCACCAGCAATACAGGCGCCAGCAATGTCAGCTATGAAGGCATACGCTGCAGCACGAGTGAAAAAAAACTATATGCATTCGGCCAAGCAGATGGCAGCTGGTCAGCAGCCAAACGTGACACCTGGGATTTAATATTTAATGGGGGCATAAATCGGCAGCATGTCACGCTGGCCAAGGATTTTTTTTGTGACGGCACCAGAGTGGCCGGTAAAGCAGAAAATATCGTTGAGCGGATACGGAAGAAAAAGCCGTTGAAATAATTTTGTAAATTATTTACAAATTATTTATACATAATTTTCAGAACAAATTCAGAGCAAAACCAGATTATCCCGGTGGATGAGCTCCACCTCTTCCACATAGCCCAAAATAGACACAATCTCGGCTGAAGGTTTGCGCATGATGCGACGTACCTCTGTACTTGCGTAATTTGACATGCCGCGTGCAATTGCCTTGCCATCCTGATCAACGCAAGTAATCACATCGCCACGACCAAACTCACCAACGACATCCGTCACGCCTATAGGCAAAAGTGACTTACCTTCAGCGCTGAGTTTTTGTACCGCGCCGGCATCGAGTATGACTTTGCCTGCAGTTTTAAGATGGTCAGCCATCCACTGTTTGCGTGCGGTGAGATGCGCAGTTTGTGCAACAAGTTGTGTACCAATCGCCTCGCCTTTGGCCAGACGCACCAGCACCTGATCTTCCCGGCCCCAGGCAATAATCGTATGCGCACCAGAGGTGGCAGCGCGACGCGCAGCCAATATTTTGGTCAGCATGCCACCACTGCCGATACTGCTGCCTACGCCACCGGCCATCGCCTCCAGCGCAGGATCACCGGCCTTGGCTTCATGTACAAACTCGGCAGTAGGATTTTTACGCGGGTCGGCTGTGTAGAGGCCGCGCTGATCAGTCAAAATAATTAGGGCATCAGCCTCAATCAGGTTGGCAACCAGCGCACCGAGCGTGTCGTTATCACCAAACTTGATTTCATCCGTGACCACGGTGTCATTTTCATTAATGACCGGGATCACACCAAAATTTAGCAGCGTAAAAAGCGTAGAACGTGCATTGAGATAACGCTCACGATCAGCAAGATCAGCATGTGTGAGCAAGACCTGCGCAGTACGCAACTGATGCGCGCCGAAACTGGTTTCGTAAATTTGCGCCAGTCCCATTTGCCCGACTGCCGCGCAAGCTTGCAGCTCATGCACACCCTGGGGGCGCTTCTCAAAACCCAGACGCTGCATACCCTCGGCAATCGCACCGGAACTAACCAGCACCACTTGCTTGCCCATGGCACGCAGCTGCGCAATTTGTGAGGCCCATTTTGAAATCGCTGCGTGATCCAAACCCTTGCCATCATTCGTGACAAGAGAAGAGCCGACCTTGACGATCAGCCGTTGGGCTTGCTGGATCACGGATTGCATAAGGTTGGAGACCTGTTAATCCAGCGCCTTGAAGCGCGGATCATCAATGTCAATGGAAGTAATCGCACGCGCCGCTTCAAGCATCGTGGACTGATCGCGCTGCTCTTGCTGACGCTGCGTAGCCAGATATTCATAGATCTCTTTGACCAGATCTTCACAGCCCTCACGTGTCAGACCAGAAATCTGAAACACAGGGCCCTTCCAGCCAAAGCGCTTCACAAAACTCTTGACTCGCTCTACCCGTTCATCCGCTGGCACCATATCGAGTTTATTCAATACTAACCAGCGCGGCTTTTCATGCAAAGACTCATCGTATTTTTTTAGTTCTTTAACGATAGCTTTGGCTTCTTTGACCGGATCGACACCATCAAACGGTGCCAAATCAATAATGTGCAGCAGCAAACGCGTACGCTGCAAATGCCGCAAAAACTGCACGCCCAAACCGGCGCCATCCGCCGCGCCCTCTATCAGCCCGGGAATATCGGCAATAACAAAACTTTTTTCATGACTGACGCGCACAACTCCCAGATTAGGATGCAGCGTCGTAAACGGATAATCTGCAATCTTGGGACGGGCATTCGATACGGCCGCAATAAATGTCGATTTGCCTGCATTCGGCATGCCCAGCAAGCCCACATCGGCCAGTACCTTAAGCTCGAGCAGCAGATCACGCCGCTCGCCTTCCTTGCCATCTGATTTTTGGCGAGGCGCACGATTGGTAGAAGATTTGAAATGGATATTGCCCCAGCCGCCTTCACCACCTTTGGCCAGCAAGGCAATCTGGTCATGCTCGGTCAGGTCAGCGATGATCGCGCCGTCGTTTTGGTCTATGACCAGTGTGCCCACAGGCATGCGTAAATACACATCATCGGCGCCCTTGCCATAACAGTCAGAACCGCGACCATTTTCACCATGGCGCGCGCGATGCATTTTTGCAAAGCGATAATCTACCAAGGTATTGATATTGCGATCTGCAATCGCAAAAATACTGCCGCCCTTGCCGCCATCACCGCCATCGGGACCGCCGAACGGACGGAATTTTTCGCGACAGAACGAAGCCACGCCATTGCCGCCATCGCCGGCAATGACTTCAATTTTTGCTTCGTCTATAAACTTCATGATTTGCCGCCAAAAAGTAAAAAGGCCCTACCTGCGGCAGAGCCTTTTTGCAGGAAAAAACTAAATTTTATGCTGGTACAACAATCACCATGTGACGTCTTGCCGCACCCTTGATAGCAAACTGTACTTTGCCATTAGTCAGTGCAAACAGGGTATGGTCTTTGCCCATACCGACGTTTTCACCTGCGTGCAACTTGGTGCCGCGCTGACGAACAATGATGCCACCTGCATTGATACTTTGACCGCCATAAACCTTCACGCCCAAGCGTTTCGATTCTGAATCACGGCCGTTGCGCGTAGTGCCGCCGCCTTTTTTATGTGCCATTCGATGCTCCTGATTTTACTGGTGAGTCTAGACCTAGGCTTAGCCGTTGATCGAGACGATTTGCAATTCGGTGTAATTTTGGCGATGGCCTTGACGCTTTTGATAATGCTTGCGACGACGCATCTTGAAAATTTTCACTTTATCGTGACGACCTTGCGCCACCACCGTAGCCAGCACCGTTGCACCTTGAACCAGCGGCGCACCAATTTTCATGGTGTCACCCGCACCCACTGCGAGTACCTGATCCAACGTGATTTCGGAGCCTATGTCTGCCGGTATCTGTTCTACTTTAAGTTTTTCACCAGCGGCAACTTTATACTGTTTGCCACCGGTTTTTATGACCGCGTACATGGGAACCTCATCTATTTAATATGGGACAATCCCCCGTCTGATAAATAAAAACAGGGGTTTTCTCCGCCTGCATCAGCCCAACTACTGGCCAATTCGGGAAAACCTCAAATTATACATGGACTTAGCCATCCGGTCAAAAACCGGAGTATCCACTAAAACCAGTGGGGCTAGGCGCCCATCTTCTGTTGCCCATCGTATAATCGGTCAACTTTTCAGATTGTGAGCGGAAACTCCCGTGCCATCCCAAAAACCAGCCCCGCAACCCACGCTTTTGGCCGAAGTTATTGCCGCCGACATGCAAGCCGTCGACGCCACCATCCGCGCCCAGCTGCATTCTGATGTGCCCTTAGTGAGCCAAATCGCTGACTACATTATCAGCGCAGGCGGCAAACGCATACGCCCGGCGCTAGTATTATTAATGGCAAACGCGTGGCGCTATCAAGGCAATGACCATCACAAACTGGCAGCAGTCATAGAATTTATCCACACCGCCACCCTGCTGCATGATGATGTTGTCGATGAATCCTCCATGCGTCGCGGCCGGGAAACCGCCAATGCATTATTTGGCAATGCCGCATCAGTCTTAGTTGGCGATTTTGTTTATTCGCGCGCCTTTCAAATGATGGTCTCGATCAATAACATGCGCGTGATGCAAATTCTTGCCGACGCCACCAATGTGATTGCCGAAGGCGAAGTACTACAGTTAATGAATATGCATGATCCGGATGTCACCGAAGAGCGCTATTTACAAGTCATACGCTCCAAGACAGCCAAATTATTTGAAGCCGCCACAGAGTTGGGCAGCCTGATCGCAGGTGCCCCCGAAGAAGACGTTGCTGCCGCCGCAGAATACGGCCGCTCGCTGGGCACCGCATTTCAGCTAATTGATGACGTGCTCGACTACTCGGGCAACGCGGAAGATACCGGTAAAAATGTCGGTGACGATCTGCGAGAAGGCAAACCAACGCTGCCGTTAATTTACTTGCTACAGCACGGCACCGCCGAAGAGCGCGATCTGGTGCGCAATTGCATCGCCCATGGCGATGAAGAGCACTTTGAAGACATACTCACCGCCATCACTGGCTCCGGCGCCCTGGAATACACGCGCTTAAAAGCCGAACAAGCCAGCCAGCGCGCGATCATGTCACTACAAAATCTGGCGCCGGGTGAGCATAAAGAGGCGTTGATTAGTCTTGCTAATTTTGCGGTTGAGCGCAATCACTGATATTGCTTGGGCGTCTGGCGTTCAGCCACAAACATTCAAAGGCGCTAGATTCCAGCATGCGCCGCAATTACTTTTGAGATTTAGGCGCTTCCACACACCCAAAGTCGTTCCGGCGCAGGCCCACTACTGTCCGGAAGATTTTTGAGCGGCGTACATTTCACTAATCTTGGTTCTGGAACTCATGATTTTGTATGCTTCAGTAAAATTTTTTTCAGGTGTTTAACGAAAGACACTAGATTCCGGCCTGCGCCGGAATGACGGTAGTAAATTTTAGGTCATCTCAACACCACTCGCCGTCCCAGCGTAGGCTGGGACCCAGTGTCTTTACTTGCACATGGCAAATCTGCC
>CAIVDH010000388.1 GCA_903904635.1 uncultured Burkholderiales bacterium
AACCGGTGACATGACTGGCAGGCACGGCTAGTGCCGCGCGCTCCTGATGGGTAAATTTCAGGCAAGCCTGAAAATGAATGACCGAGTGCGCGATATTGAAATGCGTGAGCATTGCACCTTTGGGGTTGCCGGTGGTACCTGATGTGTAGAGTATGGTTGCGCAGTCTTCTTCATTTACGCTGACTGCGTCTGCATGTTCACCATGCAGTTCAGCGAGTGAGACGGCATGTTCTGCTTTACCAATGGCTACGCGCAAACGCAATGCAGGCGCTTCTGCTGCCTCTGCTATGCGCTGCTGCAGTTCGCTGTCAAATATCACACCAGCGGCACCGCATTGATTAAGTATGTAAGTTAGGCCGGGCTTTTGTTCGCGCGTGCCTACGGGCACGGAGATCGCACCGATTTTTTGCAGCGCAAATAATACGAAGACGAATTCAGGTTTATTTGAGATAAACATCACCACACGCTCGCCGGCTTTGATTCCATGTGCAGTGAGCCCGGCAGCGATGCGGGAAATTTCCAGTTCTGCTGCGCGATAAGTCCAGCTGTCGTTATTGCAGACTATTGCTTCATGCTCAGGCAAGCTTGCAGCTGCATGGGTAAACAGTGCGTAAAAAGAATGCGGTCGCTCGACAAAACAGGCTATTTCACGTCCGTCAAAATGCGTCTCGGTTTGCATGGCTGGTAGTGCCACATGATCATGCCAATTAATCATAGCGGTGTTAAGCCGCTTGCAAATTTGCGCCGCGCTCGATGACCACTTCAGCGTTGAGCAAATTTTTAGAGTGATTCAAATCTGATTGTGCAATCAGTACCGACACCGTGGTGCCAGCCAGTCCGGCGATGACTTCAGAGAGACGTTGTGACAATGCAGGCGCGACGCCTTCGAATGGTTCGTCCAGCAATAGCAGTTTGGAGCCTATGGCTAATGCACGCGCCAAAGCGACTAATTTTTGCTGGCCGCCTGAGAGCAAGAGCGCGCGTCGTTCACGCATTTCTTTAAGTTCAGGCAAAACGCCATAGACAAATTCCAGTCGTGCTTCTGGTTGCATGGATTTGGAAGCCCACACCGGCATGAGTATATTTTCTTCAACGGTGAGTTCAGGCACCAGACCGCGGTCTTCCGGCATGTAGCCTATGCCCAGACTGGCGCGTGCATGACGCGGCAGTTTGGACAGATCTTGTCCTTCAAATTCTATGCTGCCGGCCTTGACTGGCAGGTGGCCCATGATGGCGCGCAGGGTGGTGCTTTTGCCCGCGCCATTACGGCCTATGAGTCCTACCATTTGACCTGCAGGTATATCGAGCGAAAAGCCGCGCAGTACTTGCACGGACTGGATCGCCACTTCGATAGCATTAATTTTTAGCATGGGGTGTCCTGTCAGCGCTTTAGCGCAAAGTGCCGGTTACGTAGCGACGCACATCCGGTGCCGATAAGGCCAGCTCGGGTGTATCGTCAGCGATGATGCGGCCGCTGTAAAAAGCCACCACGCGATCAGCAAAGCGTTCAACGATGTCCATGTCATGTTCAACGAAAAGCACCGTCACGGCTTCTTGCGATAGCGCGCGCATGACGGTTTCCATCATCGGAAATTTTTCATCGGCTGACACACCGGAAGTGGGTTCATCAAGCAGCAATACTTTAGGATGCCGGGTCAGTGCCATCGCAATATCGAGCAGCTTGCGTACGCCACCGGGCAATTCACCCACTAATCGATCTGCATGCATGGCTAATTCAAAACGCTCCAGCAGTTGCTGCGCGCGTGCAATCGCATCAGCATTTTTTGCAGGACGAAAGAATGAAAGCGGCGGATGCTGACTGGCGACTGCCACCAGCATATTGTCGAGCACGCTCAGATCTTTATACAGCTGCGGTATCTGAAATGAACGTGCCACGCCCATGCGGGCAACCTGGCGCGGCTCTAAGCCAGTAATGTCTTCACCATGCAGCATGATCTGACCGGAATCCGGTTTGATAAAACCTGTCAGCATATTGACGAAGGTAGTCTTACCGGCACCATTGCTGCCGATCAGACTTAATTTTTGGCCGTGGGGTATTTCCAGATTAATGTCGGAAGCAGCCACAACAGCGCCGAATTTTTTTTGTATATTGCGCGCAGAGATCGCTGCGGCATTGGTCATGGCATTCATGCGCGCTCTCCTTTTTGACGACGGGCTTCCCATAGTGAGCCTATGCCACGTGGCAGGAAACGAATCACTGCCAGCAGAAACAGGCCCAGTACCAGTTGCCAGGTGTTGGGGAAATACAGGCTGGAGAAGGACCGGACAATTTCCAGTACCGTCGACGCGAGGAAGGCAGCAAATACGCTGTGGTGCCCGGCCAGTATGGCGACGAAGACAAATTCACCCGAGGTTGTCCAGTAGCTGAAATTTGGCTCTATGTGACCCAGCGCCATCACCGCTAAGGCACCGCCCATGCCGCCGACGAATGCAGCGAGCAGGTAGTTGGTGGCAATCAGATTGCGTACGGAACTGCCCAGATATTCAACCCGGATTTCATTGTCGCGTGCGGCTAATGCGACTAAGCCACGCGTGGAATCAAAATAAACACGTGCGGCCAGCGCGACTAAACCGGAAAGCGTAATGGTGACGGCATAGTTGGTGTAGCCGCTCCATTGATCTGCAGCGCGTATGCCAAACAAGGTGATGCGTCCCATATTGAACCCATCCGAGCCGCCCATGACTTCGGATTTGACCAGAATGCCATACAAGACCATAGACAATGAGAGTGACAACATGGCAAAGAAAATGCCGCGATAACGCGCTATCAGATAAGCAAACGGCAGCGAAACAATGACCGCGGCCAGTCCACCACCTACAGCCAACAGCAGCGCATCCGTGATGCCGAGTTTGCCGTAAGCCAGAGCGGCTGCGTAGCCACCGATGGCAAATACCATACCCTGCCCAAATGAGACTACACCGCTGCGCATGAGCAGCAATATGCCTAATGAGACCAGACCATTGGCCGCGGCTATGGTGATAAGAAAAGCCAGCCAGCGCGGTATTGCAAGGCCTGCTAACAGCAGCAAAATGATGCTTGCTGCGCCGAGCAGCAGCGTGCGCGATGATGAAGAAGCAGCTTTAGAAGCAGCAGTCGTGTTTGTCATCTCAGATCTTCCTCGCCTGTATGCGTTGAAATAAACCTTCAGGCCGGAACATCAGTACGATTGCCATGACGAGATAGATAGAAAATAATTCAGCCATCGGTAGCATATGCACCGCAGCCGAACGTGCGATACCAACAATCAAAGCGCCGATCGCTGCGCCCGGAATACTGCCCAACCCACCGATGATGACCACGGCAAACGATAAAATAATGACGCCCACTGAAATACCGGGCTGTACAGAAATCATGGGCGCAGTCAGCGCACCGCCCAAAGCAGCGAGGAAAATACCGGTGCCAAATGCCAGCGTATAAATGCGCGAAACATTCACACCCATGCTGGAAGCGATTTCTTCGCTGTGTATGACGGCTAATACGATCTTGCCGGTGCGGGTGCGGTTCAGTCCCCACCAGACGATGAAGCCGACGATGACGGCAACGGCCACTAATATGAAGTCATAGCCGACATAAGATTGTTTGCCGATATCGACATTGCCAAACATGGAATAAGGTTCGGAAACATAAAAAGGATTCACGCCCCAGATCAGTTTGGTCACGTCTTCCAATATTAAAAACAGCGCATAGGTAACTAACACCAGCAGCACTTCATCGCGACCGTAAAAAAATCGCAACAGCCCGCGCTCGCACAAAGGCGCCACAATTGCTGCAACCGCAACCGCTGCCAGCAGCATGGCAATCAATGAAAGTTCAGGCGCAAAATTCATGCTGGCAAACCAGCCGACCATACTGGCGGCAGCGTAAGCGCCTAGCGCATAAAAACTGCCATGCGCGACATTGAGGATTTTCAGTACACCGAAAACCAGGGTGAGGCCTAGCGCTACGATGAATAGCCAGGACGCATAAGTCAGGCCGTCTATGAGTATGGTGAGTGCGAGATTCATGACGATTACTTTCGGGGTGATGCCGATGTGATGCAGTTAGCTATTTATATGCGGAGTTTTACAAGCGCATGAAAAAAGACGCCGGCTCCAGTCAGACCGGAGCCGGCGTCTTACTACGTTTAATTACACTTCGCGCCTGGAAAACCGGCCTTAATCCAATCTTCCGATTTCATATTGGCAGGTGGATTGACGCACTCAGCGGCAAAGCGCTGTATGTCGTCAAGCACGACCATTTTCTTGCTCGCGTCATAGCGGGTACGGCCAAATGCGGCTGGCTGTATCGCCTGCTGACCGCCACCCAATGCCATCTTGATGCGGCCACCAGGTGCATCCCATTCCGAGCCACGTAGCGCGGCTGCGATTTGTTCGGTGTTGGGCTTTTTACCGCCATTGGCAGCCATGGCTTTTTCAACCGCCAGCTTCAGGCCCATCAGTGCCTGTGCCATACGATATGGCGCCTGAACCGGATAGACATTCCAAGCGGTCTGATACTGCGCCCACCACCAGTCGTTCAGTGCTGACTTCGGTGCCATCAGGCCATACGCACCACGTGCACCAACAATCACGCCGTCCGGCATTTTTTCACCCAGCGGAACCAGTACATGGTCAGCTGCTGTCAGTACTACTTGTGATTTTTTAAACATGCCGCGCGGTGCTGCCTGCAAAATCATCGCTTGTAAGTCGCCGCCCCACAGACTGGAATGCGTCACATCTGCTGAATTTGACATGAGTTGCGAAATCTCAGTGCCATATTGTCCGGCACCAAATTTAGGCCGTTGATCTGCCTGAATTTTTGCAGCAGGATAAATTGACTGCATCGATAGCGTGAAGTCTTTGAGTGAGTCATGGCCCCACGCATAGTCCTGATTAAACAGGTTGATGGTCTCAACCTTGACGTTGCGCGCTTTCAGATAGCGCGCCGCACCAACGTTATCCATTGCTGCATGCGAAGCGGTACGAAATACATATTTGTAATTGGCTTCTTCAAAAATACGGGGCGTTCCGCAGTCATACAAAATCAAAAAGCGCTTCATCTCTTCAGCCACCGGCGCGACAGCCAGGCAATCACCCGAGCCAACATAGCCCACCACCACATCGACGTTTTCACGTTCGTACAAGTTGCGCAATTCCTGCACTTGCTTGGTGGCGCCACCGTTTTCATCGACATAAACCGGCACAATGTTCATGCCGCCAAAGCCGGTTTTGTTATAAGGCGCCGGTGCTTTGCCCTTATTAAACGCTTCAATCAAGACTTTTGCGCCATTGACAGCAGGAACGCCAAAGCTGTCGGCGGCTTGTCCGGAAAGAAAGCTGACGATGCCGATTTTGAAGTCTTCAGCCAGCGCAGTGCCGCTCATACCCAGTGCCATCAAGGCAGCAACAGTGACGCTGCTGAGCCGTCGGCTTACGGAGCGTGTTTGTTTAAGGACGGTGAAATGCATGGTCTCCTCCAGGTTGATTTTGTTGTGGTAATAAAATAGACAGAATGCGGCATAGCGCGCATTGAGGGGATAGGGCAAACGGCAGGTTTTGCATGTTGCTGGTTAACGGCGGTGCGGTAAGTGCACATTAAATCGAATATCGGATGATCGTGTTGATGATGCCGCCAGTCAACCGTTATCGATGTTGCATCGCGATAAGAAGTGCTGATTACGTTGCCTTCATGACCGCCAGAGCTAAGCGCCCGAGGGTGTAATGGGATGGATGGAATTATTGCGCTGCAAAAGAGTCGTTATGACCTGCGCGCTAAGTTCGGTAGGACTAGCTTCTTAATTTGCTTCAGAAATGTCTGTATCTGCTTCAGCTTCAGGTGCAGTAACACTGGTGGGAACCAGACGCATTACTTTTGCGTCAGCGGGCACTTTTACCCGTAAACCCTGCATATACATATCGAGACTGGACAGATGCTTTGCTCGTATGGTGTAGGGCGGTTTGCCGCTGAAGGGTTCACCAACCATAGGCTTGAGACTGACTTGCCTGGATTTGCCGTTGTTGTCGGTTACGCAAACAGTGCCGCCTTTAGGGCTGATGACAAAAAGCCGCGTATCGGCTTTGCGCTGGTAGGCTGGGCTCCAGGTTTTCAGGTTGCCACCCGTGGGCTCAGGCGCACAATTGTCATCCGATGCGCTGACTTCATCTCGCGAAGTTTCTGCGGCAGCTACAGCGACTGCTTTGGTTGCTTCAGGCTGTTCGGCATGTTTGGATGTGACAGGTGTTTCATCAGCGATGGCTTCAGCAGCGGCAGTAATTTTTGGTTGCTCTGCAGGCGCAGCTGGTGCCGCATCAGCGAGCGGCGTTTCGATTGCTGGCTCAGTGGCGAGCAGTTCTTCCTGTGTCTGAGTGTTCTGGGATAAATTGACTTCTTCGCTCGAACCACGCATTTTTGCATAAAGCGCAATCACTACACATAAAGCGATGGCACCAAACAAAATATACCGACGATGATCGTTGTTGCGCGAAGCAGCGATCATTCTGTCTTCAGTTGCGCTGATGCGCGTTAAATCTGCACCTGGGCCGATGTTGGTGCTGTAGGTACGCATGCTGGGTGGCGCTTCTTCCGGAGCCGGTACGGTCTGGTCGGATCCTTCACCGATCACCACATCTTCATAGGGAATATTTAGCGCCTTCGCATATTTACGAACTGCCAGAAGTTTGTGCGCCGGAGAATAGAAGGGTTTGTCACCGCCTTCTTCGATATGAATAATTTGTGCGCGTGACAGCGTCAGAGATGCGGCAATATCAGCCGCGGAGATGCCACGTTCTTCTCTGGCTGCTTTGAGTTTTAGTCCATCAATACTGATGGTGGCAAGATTGATTGTTTTTTTCATGGGCCTATGCCTAGTTGTCAGTCTTGTCTGCTTTACCTAACGTTACCTTGCCAAAATGCGTACGAAATGCGTAATTTATTACTTTTAGTTTTCTTACTTTTAGTTGTCTTTTCCTGCTAAATCTTTCGATTTATCTTTTGGTGTGTATTCTGATACATCAGCTCGCGTTTTTATAAATTCATTACACACTAATTAAAAATTTTTACATAAGCTTCAAGTGTAACAGTGACATGCGCATCAAAGCCAGATTAACTAGTGGGATAAATACTGAGCTTTACAGATCTTGCTTATCCAGTTTCAAATCCAAATTGCTGTGCCTGATTCGCTGCCCTAAACAAAGAACCGTTCCAAGCTGGCCAGGGGTATACCGTACCCGCGAGCCAGTCTGATCATGGTTTTGAAGCCCGGTTCACCATAAATGCCACTTTCTATTTTTGAAATAGTCGGCAGCGACACGCCCGATGCAGCACTGGCATCACTTTGGCTTGCACGACACACATCAATCTTGGTCATATGACGAGCCAGCCTGACTGCGGCGAGATATTCATGGCATGTATGGAAATCTGATACTGAAATATCTGCCAGAAATTTGCGGGATATTTCTGCAAGTGGCTCTTCAGTTTTGCTAAATTGATTAGCGTGATTTTTGCCGCGTGGCTGCGTGCTTATAGATTGCGATATTTCAGGCATGGCAGTGTTCTCTTGTTTTTTTGTAATTTTATATATTCTTTTTTGCAAGTTTTAGTCTCAAATACGCACATAAACTTAGCAAAGCTCACATAACATCACAATATCTTACTTTTACGAAATCTCGGAACATTTAAGGGCTATATAAAAAAGTAGAAAGGCTGACATGACTCACTATTCACCTGACTGAGCTGGCGAGGCATGAGGCTGAGCTCACGGCGGACCCTGTGACATCGGCTCCGCCGATCGTTGCAGGCGGAATCCCGGCTACGGAGCCGGACCGTCTCGCGGCGCATTTCGCCGACCGGGCGACCACGTACTACAATGCGTGCCACCCCGGATCGGACCTCACGCGTGTCGTACGAATTGGCCCGATCGAAGGGGGTATGATTGCGGGTGAAGGGATGGTCGGTTACGGTGATCATGCACGTGCACGCCGATTTGATCATGCCTTGCCGGGTTACCGCGCCCGGTTCCGCTTCCCCGACGGGAGCGAGCAGCTGTTGCTGTCGCTCCAGGCCTG
>CAIVDH010000389.1 GCA_903904635.1 uncultured Burkholderiales bacterium
ATCAGTTATTCATGATTGAAAATGGTTTTGCTAGCAGCATAGAATGGCATCGGCCTTGGTTGGAACCTATACGCGATCTGGCCTCGCCATTCATATCCCAGCATGAATGGTTCATAGCCGTTAATGAAGCAGCGCAGCAGCAAGAGCTAAACAATGCAAATGGTCAGCTCATACATTTTGTACAACAGCAAACTTTGCCGGTAGGCGTAGCCTATGAGTCGCATATCTATGCTACTGGCGCTGTTCCCACGCGTGATAATTTGCATGATTTTTTTAATGCGCTGATATGGTTGCGCTTTCCGCAGATCAAACGCACGCTGAATAAACTGCAGGCGTTAGAGCTACAACGGACACAAGTGCTGCAATCAAACGGTAGTCGCGGTGGTCAGCGAGATGCGGCTACGCTATTTGATGAAAATGCAGCGATTTTAATTTGTAGTGAGCCATCCTTAGCTCAAGCATTGCAGCGACATGAGTGGGAAGAAGTTTTTCTGCGCCATCGCGATGTTTTTATAAAAAGCTGTGAAGTAATTTTGTTTGGCCATGCGTTGTTAGAAAAATTAGTCCGCCCCTATAAAGCCATTACGGCACATGCATGGGTAGTTATTGTTGAGCCTGACTGGCACAAGCTGAATGCGCCACAGCGACTTGCTTGGATAGATGCCGCATTGGCCGAGCAATTAGAGCTGGGTTTTACAGCCAAAAATTTTACGCCGCTGCCGGTGCTGGGCGTACCAGGTTGGTGGCCAGGGCAAGATGCAAATTTTTATGCAGACAGTACTGTTTTTCGCCCCGCAAAAAAAGTCTTTAATAATCAGGCGACGCAAATCTAGACATAAACTGCATCGATGACCGACACGCCGCCTGATTAAAATTAAAATCCCTTTTGCAGCCCAGCCATGAACGCATTCGACGTACCGCTTTGCGCCAGACTTATTGGATTGGCAGTTGCATCGACCGAGCCAGAGTAGGATGAATAGGCGCCATCTGTAGCATGATTAAATGCAGCATAAAAATTCGTTGTTTTTGAAAGCGCATACACGGCAGATAAATTAATAATGGCGGGATTGCCGCTGCCGCTATTGCGCGCATAATTTATACCTACGCTGGTGTTCGGCTGCACATTCATCTCCGCTCCAACTACTATCGTATTGCTTGAACTGCCAGTTTGGGGGCTGAATCGCACATAGTTTGCTGCCAATCTTACTGGCCCTACTGGCACGCGCGCACCAAGCAAATATTGCCGGTATTGAGAGTCACGATCAGAAGCAGCAGCAACTACATTCCAGTCACCGAATTCATAGCCTACATTGCCAGATAAAAATCGATTAATACTCGTATCGCCGGCAGCGCCACCAAAGGCATACATCAAATTGCCAGTAACACCTTTGAACATTTCAGATGGCAAGCTGTAAGTAAGTGAATTGGGAATAAAAAATCCGCCAGTCGTACTAAAACCGGGATCAGCATCTGTGCCGCCTGGCGCAACCGATACGGAAGCAGCACTGGCATTGAGTGCAGTACCATCACGATGCAATAAAAGTGCAGGGACGTAAAAATTTTGACCTGCCAATCCTAGCGTTGATGTGTATGCCGCAATAAAAGGTGACAAGCTCAAACCGGCAGTCACAGAGCCAAACGGACCACTCAAACCGACATTGGCAACGCGACTAAAAATACCGGTTGTGCCGCCATTGGCAATAGCGCCGTTACCAGCATTGAAGCCGCCTTCGAGACGCATATGCGCGCGCATGCCGGCTCCCAGATCTTCTGATCCCCTCACGCCCCACACGGATGGTGCCCAGTTGCCTTCACCAAAACTGGTTCGGCGTTCTGAGTTTGGTCCGATACTACCCGCACTCACTACAGACGCATCAATATTGCCGTAAAGTGTAAGCCCGCTTTGTGCCAGTGCTGATCCGCTTGCAAGTAGTGTAAAAATTGTTGACGCAAGAATTTTCTTCTTCATTGAAATCCCTCCAGTGGTTAATACGCTACCCACGCAGTTTGGAGAGAATTTTTATTTGGTGATCGCGAAGGATCAATTGAAATGCTGAGACGTTTTGTCAGGACTCAAATGCAGGAAAATGTACTGATAATTTTTAACTCGTGGTTATGATTCGAAGAATAAACACAAGCATAAATTGACACACGTGAATTTAAAATGCCTGATCTGTCAGATCTTGTAAAACAAAAAACCCACTCCTGAGAGTGGTTTTTTTTCTACATTTCCAAGTCAAATCGGCACTAGACCGATCAAGAATTAGAAGCTGAAGAGAGGTTGCTGCGATTAAGCGATGTTTGCTTGAAGGTATTCATAGCTAGACTTACTTCTGTCCGGAAGATTTGATGAAGCTTATATTTGGTTTTGTAATTGGTGATTTATTTTCACCGATGAAAAAGATATTTCCGTCCGCACTCAAAGACACTGGGACCCAGCCTACGCTGGGACGGCGAGTGGTGTTGAGATGACCTAAAATTTACTACCGTCATTCCGG
>CAIVDH010000390.1 GCA_903904635.1 uncultured Burkholderiales bacterium
ACGTGCATATCCTGAACGAGAAATTGATATCGCCCAATAAAATCTAGGTTTGGTATTGACGGATATGATGGTTTATCTGACTAAGCGATGAAGACAGGTTCAACCGTTTAGGTTTTCGGAAAAAGATGTCCCAGCTTGCTGGCTTTGGTTGCCAGATACCGTGCATTGAAGTTGTTACTTTTTGTGATGAGTTCAATGCGCTCAGCATCTATGCCTAGGTTTTTTAAGGCATCAATCTTCCGCGGATTATTCGTCATCAGCTGTAAGGACTGTATGCCGAAATGCTCAAGCATAGGTAGACAGATCGCATAACTGCGCAAGTCATCTGCAAAACCAAGTTCATGATTAGCTTCGACGGTATCGGCGCCGTTTTCCTGCAATTTGTAAGCACGGATTTTATTGATAAGTCCTATGCCGCGGCCTTCCTGTCGCAGATATAGCAATATGCCTCTTCCTTCTTGCGCTATCTTGCGCAGCGCACCTTCAAGCTGGGCGCCGCAATCGCAGCGCTGGCTAAAAAGCGTATCACCAGTGAGGCATTCGGAATGAAGACGCGATAATACAGGCGCACCATTGCCGATTTCACCGAGGGTTAGCGCAAGATGTTCCTTGCCAGTGTGGGGCTCAAGGAAAGCGTGCAGCTCAAAAGTTGCCCAAGGTGTGGGCAGTTCACAGCTCGAGGCATATTCGACAATGGGAGCGCTGGTCGTTAAAGACATGATGTAAAGCCTTGCAGTCTGCAGTAAAACAAAAAATGCGGCGATATCATGGTCGCCGCATTAATGTCGATCAACCGGGATTATGCCGCAACTAGACCGGCTATGGCAGTTCTGCTGTTGGCGAGTGCAGTATTGACGGCGTCCTCACCCATGGCCAAACCTTCGCTATGGATGAAAGTGATATCGGTAATGCCCAGAAAACCAAAGACAGCCCGTAAGTAGGTTTCATGGAAATCCATGGCCTTTGCCGGACCGTCGCTGTACACACCGCCGCGCGCTGTGAAAATATAGAATTTTTTCCTTTTTACCATTCCTTCCGGACCATTTGCACCGTATTTAAAGGTCAGGCCGGCACGGGCGATATGGTCTATCCAGGCCTTTAAGGTAGAGCTTACCGAGAAGTTGTACATGGGCGCGGCGATGATGACGATGTCAGCGGCCATGATTTCGGCGACCAGATTATCTGAGACTTTGACGGTCTCGTTTTGGGCTGCTGTGCGTTGATCTGCCGGAGTGAAATAGGCACCCATCATTTGCTCGGTCAAATGCGGTACGGGATGCGCCGTAAGGTCTCGCTCAACGACAGTTGAAGTTGGTTGGGCTGCTTTAAGTTTGGTAATGAATTCGCCAGATATCTGGCGAGAAATTGAGCCGGTGTTGCGAACACTACTGTTTATATAAAGGATATTACTCATTACTTTTTCCTGTCTGGATGAATTGCTGTTGGGGTTAATAGGGCAGATCAAATAGGAGGAATTCTGCTGCTTGCGCGTGGCTGATGGCGATATTTGCTTCTGATGTAAATTTGAGTGCATCGCCGGTAAAGAGGTGAGTGCCATTAACTTCGAGTTCACCACGTATCAGATGCAAATAGGCAGTACGACCCTGGTGTAGTGCATGCACAATCTGCTCTTCACCATTAAGCAATGCAGCGTAAATACGCGCATCTTGATGAATCATCACGGAACCATCAGCGCCATCTGGAGAAGCGATCAGGCATAGTCGAGAAGCTTTGGCAGCGACATCAAAATGTTTTTCCTCGTAGCCCGGCGCAATGCCTTTGACTGCCGGTTGTATCCATATTTGCAGGAAATGAACCTGATTCGTATTGGAGTGATTGAACTCGCTATGCATGACACCAGTGCCTGCACTCATACGTTGTACATCGCCGTAGCGTAAAACTGAGCCGTTACCAATATTGTCTTGATGTGCCAGTTCACCGGAAAGCACATAAGAAATGATTTCCATGTCTCTGTGCCCATGCGTACCAAAGCCTTTGCCTGGCAGCACGCGGTCTTCATTAATGACCAGTAGTGGGCCAAAACCCATATGACGTGGATCGTGATAATGGCCAAAAGAAAAAGTATGCCTGGAGTCCAGCCATCCCAGGTTGGCGATACCGCGATCATCGCTTTTACGTACTTCAATCATAGTTGCCTCTTGGGTATAAATTAAATAAAATAAGTTCGATTATTTCGAAACTGTTTTTTCAAGCCATACTTTGCAATAAACCAAGTTAATTCCGTCTAATTTGCGTTAATTGTTATTATGTGTTCTGCAGCGTATGCTTGAAAAGCGGATTATTTGCCAATCTATCATCAATTTTTTCGAATGTTAAAACTAAGTCTTGATTCTTTGCAGG
>CAIVDH010000391.1 GCA_903904635.1 uncultured Burkholderiales bacterium
ATCCTAATAAGCCTTTGCTTAATGTACAAAAAAAGCAGGCAAACATTTATGGCATGACGACTTTCATAGAAGCTAATGAAGGTTACTGGGAACTAGGCTATGCGTATACCGACACCACAGGCTCAACCAATGCAACGGATCGCAGCTATCACAATCTGGCTCTGGCCTTTACGCGTCGTTATGGCGGCTGGTTGTCCAACAGTATTCGTCTGATTAATAATTTCGGCCAAAATCCGGATGGTGGCGCTGCAAAGACAGCTGACGGCACGCTTTTCGTATTAGAAAATTCTTTCGTCACCAGCAGCCCTTCTACGTTGGTGCCTTATCTGAATATGTTTTATGGTAAAGGCAAGCCACAATCTGCATCGCGTGCTGTGGATGCAGGCGGCATACTTAAAAATGTTGGTATAAATTTTGAGACAGACGGTTTGACCGGCTTTCCCAAGCTGGCTGATGCGGTTGATGATATGTGGGGCGGCGCGTTCGGCGTGGAATATTTGTTTGGCCTGAATCGCCAGCTAGTCATTGAAGCGGCCACCACGCAGCGTGCACGTAATACCAGTACATTAGTCGGGCGTGAAGTAGCATTAGGTATGCGCTATCAATTCCCCCTGGATCAGGCCTGGATTTTCCGCACCGATGCCATCGTGGCTGATCGCGAAAATACGCGCAACCTGGCGGGCTTGCGGTTTGAACTGCGGCGCAAATTCTGAGTAGAGAGATGCACATCATGACAACACTAATACATTCCATCGCCCTGTTAGGCACCTTGCTGATACTGGCTTATCTGGCATTGATGACCAAAGGTTTACTGCGCCGGCAGGCAGATGTGCATGCTTTGTATGAAAATCAGAACGCACTGTTCAAAGCCAGAATCGAGATGATGTCGAGCTCGGTTACGAAAGCGGCGAATGATAAATCGGCAGCAGCATGGTCGGGTTTCAGAAAATTTCGTGTCGCGAAAAAAATCATGGAGAAGGGTGATTGCTGCTCTTTTTATCTGGAGCCGCATGATGGTCGTGAACTGCCGGGATTTTTGCCGGGCCAGTATCTGACCTTTAAACTCAAAGTGCCAGGCCAGCCCAAAGATGTTACGCGCTGCTATTCACTCTCAGACAGCCCGAACCCTAACTACTATCGCGTCACTATCAAGCGCGTACCGCCACCACCGAAGGCGCCAGAGTTGCCACCGGGTGTGAGTTCAAATTATTTCCATGGCAATGTACAAGAAGGCGATATTCTGGATGTGAAAGCACCGGGTGGTAATTTTCATATTGATGTGGAATCACGCTCGCCGGTGGTATTGATAGGCGGCGGCATTGGTGTGACGCCTATGCTGAGCATGCTCAATTATCTGATCTCGATACCTGTTAAGCGTGACGTGCATTTCTTTTATGGCGTGCGTAATGGCAGCGAGCATATGCATAAAGATCTGCTCAATCAAATCGCAAAAGATCATCCGAATGTACGCATCAATGTCTGCTATTCAGATGCAGTTGATGGCGAAGTAAAAGATCAAGACTTTCAGTTTGGTGAGCGTGTCAGTGTGGATTTGTTCAAACGTGAACTGCAAGTCAATAACTTTGATTTTTATACCTGTGGACCACCACCGATGATGGAATCCATCACCAAGGGTTTGCAAGAGTGGGGTGTACCAGACAGCAAAATCCATTACGAAGCATTTGGACCAGCAACGGTTAAAAAAGTCGCCAAGCCAGATACCAATGCTGTTACTGATGGCCCGGCGCTGGAAGTGAAGTTTGTGAATTCAAATCGTTCCGTCAACTGGAGCAGTGCAACGAGTTCGATTTTGGAACTTGCAGAAGCCAACGGTATCAAGATTGATTCAGGTTGCCGCGCCGGTAATTGCGGCTCATGTGTGACGACAGTGCGCTCGGGCGAAGTAGATTACCCTTCCGGCAAGCCCGGCTTTGATGTGGAAAAAGGGTGCTGCCTTGCTTGTGTGGCTGTGCCCAGAGCGGGGTCCACACTGGCACTGGATGCCTGATGTAATTTTTAAGTCTGACTACTTAGCTAAGTAGTCAGACTTGATCAACACTTAGCGGTAACCACCGTCAGCCATTAATACCTGTCCCATGTAATACGGCATGGTCAGTATGTGCGCAGCACAGGCGGCCATTTCTTCCGGCTTGGCCCAGCGACGCATCCATATTTTCGCGGTCTCTTTTTCTCGCACGTCTGGTGGCAGCGTATTGTTCAGCGCAGTTTCTATCCAGCCTGGCGCCAGCGCATTGACGCAAATCTGATGTTCAGACAAATGTTCAGCCGCGGTACGCACCAGCATGTTGCCGGCTGCTTTGGAAGAATCATAGTGTGCCGATACCGGATCCTGACTGTTAATGCCGTTGGTGGATGTGATCAGGACGATGCGGCCACGGAAGTCATCCAGCAGAGCATTCTCTTTCATTGATAGCGCTGCATACTTCGTCACCAGAAAAGCGCCAGTGGTATTGGTGTTGTAGACCGTGTCCCACTCTTTTTGTGTTTGTTCTAAAAATTCTGTATTGGGTGAGATGCCGGCGCTGTTGATGAGGTAATCCACCCGTATGCCCGCAGCGCCTATCGCCGCGAAAAAACTTTCTACAGATTCTTCCGAGCCTACTTCACAGGGAACAGCATGCACCTCAATGTTGGCATGTGCCTTTTTTAACTTGGCGAGTGCCTGCTCGGTTTTTTCTGGGCTGCGACTGGCAGATATGACGATATTGCCACCAGAGCGTGCAATAAGCTCTGCGCAGGTAAAACCTATACCGCTGGCGCCGCCCGTGACTACTGTGGTGGTGCCGCTGAAATCAAATGTAGCGCGTGCCATTTTTACCCCCTTGTTTAGTTTTTATTCATGACGTGCTGCATGGTGCAGAGCGCAGCGTAATACTTGCAATAAGGCAATGTCAGCTTAGTAGGCTGCAAGGGGGCGTGTCAATAGGAAGAGTTAGGCAAAAAAATTATAAAAAGTCTCTGTATTGCGACCGGTTTTTTGCTTGACTAATTGTCTGTTCAATCGTAAAACAAGAGTAAAATTTCCGCTTAGAAACTTTATTGCAATCCTCACAAAACCTCACATTTCCTGATTGTTTTTTTGGTGGGAACGCGCCGAAATGAACTGCATCAAGTAACAGCGTTCATTCAGGCTTGAATCATTATTTGTGGCACGACTGATTATTAATAAAAATGAATAAAGTCTCCTCATACAAAGCAGGCCTCTCTTCAAATTTCCTGGTGGGTGCATCAGGATTGTTGTTGTTCACGCTTGCGCCTTTGTATGCGCAAGTGGTGCCGACCAATCCTGTCGTAACCCAGGGTGGTATCGCGATACAGCAAACAACGCCTAACATCACAACGATTACGCAAAGTACGGAAAAAGCGGTAATCAACTGGAATAATTTTTCTATAGGTAGCGGCAGCACGGTGCAGTTTATACAGCCCGGTAGCAGTTCGATCGCAGTCAATCGGATAACCGGCGGTGGTGTGTCGCAAATCGATGGCAATCTACTGGCTAACGGTCAGGTATGGATACTCAATCCCAACGGGCTGCTGATTGGTGCCGGTGGTCAGATAAATACGGCGGGATTTCTGGGTACGACGGCGTGTATGTCGGATACCGATTTCATGGCAGGCAATTATCGCTTCAGTGATTTGTCTTTGCGCGGTGCACTACTGACTAACAAAGGGGCTATCGTATCGACTGTTGGCGGTTATGCGGTACTCGCTGGTCAGCAGGTGAGTAATGAAGGTTTGATACAGGCCAATCTGGGTAGTGTGGTGTTGGGTGGTGCACGTAGTTATGCACTCGATGTGGTGGGCGACAAATTATTATCGTTTACTGTCACGACACCATTGGAGCTGGCCACGTTGAATGGTAAGGCGGTGCTGGAAAATACCGGTACGCTGCAGGCTGATGGCGGGCGTGTACAGATGACTGCGCGCATGGCCAAAGATGTGATTGGCGGCGTGATTAATACCACCGGTCTGGTGCAGGCGAATAATGTCGTGCTGGTCAATGGCACCATCGTGTTGGATGCGGGTGAGACGGGTGCAGTCAATATTGCCGGAACTATTAGTGCCAATAACAGTGCAGGGTCGGGCGGTAATGTTTCAATTACGGGTGGCAGCATCGTCAATAGCGGCACGTTGATGGCGAATGGATTAGATGGTGGTCGCATCAATTTGTTTGCCAATCAACGCATAGATAGCACAGGCAACTTGAGTGCGAATGCCGGGCTAAATGGTCAGGGTGGTGAGGTAATGATGATTACTGACTTGAACAACAAGTCAGGCGTGACGGCGGTATCAGGCAGTATTACTGCGCAGGGTGGTAGCTTGAGTGGCAATGGCGGGTTCGTTGAAACCTCTGCCAGTATTTTGAATATAGGTAGTGGTTTGCGTGTGAATACGAGTGCGTTGAAGGGCAAGTCAGGTACGTGGTTATTGGATCCGATTAATGTTGAGATTATTGCTGGTGGTCCAAATACATTCCCAATTGTTTCGGCAAGCACGATCGGTGCCGACACGATCATGCTCAACCTGAATTCGACAGATGTCACTATCCTTACTGATGCCACAGGCGCTGACGTGGGCAATATCACGATTAGTTCTCCTATCGACTGGAGTACAAATGCGCTTACATTAATGGCTCAAAATAACATCATTATTAACGCCAACCTGAACGCTACTGGCACGGGTTCATTGAATTATCGCTATGGTCTCGCTTCTGCTACTGGCACCGGTAGCGCAGTTACGGTAGCAAGTGGCATCAAAGTACAGATTTCTGATCCAGATAACTTTACC